>JBDKTH010000948.1:0-6267 GCA_039680305.1 Thermoguttaceae bacterium
GACCGCCGTCCATGACCCGGATCGCGAGCACGTCCTGAAGGCCGTGAAGGCCGCCAACCAGCTGGACCTGGTCGACCTGGGGTGCTACCACCCCTACACGCCCAACCCCGACTCCGACTATGCGGCCACCGAGAGGACAAAGGCCCTGGTGCAGTCGTACAGCCCCAAGTACAAGATCTATCAGGGCGAGGTGGGCTGCCCCTCGATCCTGGAGTGGACCCACGCGTTGTGCCATTACCCCTGGACCGAATACAGCCAGCCGAAATGGGACCTCCGCCGCATGGCCGGCGATCGGGTGCGAGGGATCGACTCGTCGGTGTTCACGATCATCGACCTGAAATACACGAACATGCTGCAGTCGTTCGGCCTGATCCGCTCCAACCTCCTATTGCAGTTCATCTACAAGCGGCCGGTCTTCTACGCCGTTCAGCACATGATGAGCTTCTTCGACGACGCGGTGAAACCGGTCGGCCTCTTGGAGCACCAGTCCAGTTCGGACCGGAAAACGACCGTCGCCGGTTTCCAGAAGCAGGGCACGCCCGTCGCCTTGGTCTGGTACAGCGACAAGATCCCCAGCGACGAGTTGAAATGGGACCTGGTGGAGCTGACGATCAAGAACACCACGTTCCAAGACCCGGTCTATGTGGAGATGATCACCGGCAAGGTCTACAACCTCGACAAGGCGACCTGGAAGAACGCCGAAGGCAGCACGGTCTTCACCCAACTGCCCGTCTGGGACAGCCCGATGATGATCGCCGAGCGGGCGCAGGTCGAGATGAAGTCGAAGTAGCGAGGGTCGAGCGGGGCGAGTAGTACCGCGAAGAGGCAAGCGAGCTCCATCAGCATCGGCTGGTGGGGCTCGTTTTGCTCAGTATCGTTCCGGCCCCGTCGCTTCGGTAGAGGTTCGTCGCATATCCGCGCATGCGGTACGAGTCTGCTCAGCCTCCAAGACGGTCGCCGAGGCCCTCATGGCCCTCGCCAGCCCGGAAAACAGCCACGCTTGGCGCCGTTACTGGTTAGTTCCGGTCCCCGCAACCAGTTGATGCGGCCATAATACTCGGGCCCCTTGACGTTGCCATGCTGAGACGGTAACTTTTTTAGGGGGGGTGAAAGACTTCGCCTTTGCTCGACGTACTCGGCTCTGATCCCTTCTTGTCATGTTTGAGGACCGGTGGCTATGAAGAGTTCGCGTGGGTTTACCTTGGTCGAGTTGTTGGTCGTCATCGCAATCATCGGCATTCTCATCGCCCTGCTGCTTCCCGCCGTGCAGGCGGCGAGGGAAGCGGCTCGCCGCGCCCAGTGCACGAACAACCTCAAGCAACTCGGCCTGGCGTTGCATAACTACGACTCGACGCACCAAGTCTTTCCGCCGCTGGGTATCGCGCACGGTTGCACGACGGACAGCAAATCGGACCCCCTGATCCTCAACCTCAACGGCCTGGTGCTCCTTTTCCCGTACATTGAACAGATCGCCATTTACAACAAGTGGAATTTCAAGCAGGCCGCAGGGCACTGCAACCGCGGCGGTGGCACGATCGCCGGCGACGCCATCACCAGTGGCAACGGCGACTTGGAGACGCAGATCATCAGTTCGTTGCTCTGCCCATCGGACAACGGCAACCCGATTATCGACCAGTCCGACGCCTACTACGGCATCAAGGTCGGCAGTACGCAGCGCGGGGCGAAGAGCAGCTACGACTTCAGCACCGACGGTCTGGCCGAGTACGGCACCTACAACCGGTGGCGCAACAGCGGGATGACGCAAAGGCGGATGTTCGGCTTCAACAGCGAGTGCCGCATCGCGATGCTCCTCGACGGCACGAGCAACACCGCGGCGATGGCCGAGAAGACCCTGGAATGCTACGACGGTCCCCACGGCGTGACCTGGGGCTATCGGGGCAATGCGATGGTCGGCTGCGACATTGGCGGCAGCACTAACAATTTTGGTCCCAACCGCTGGGATCTCCATTGGGTCGCGGCCAACTTCCAGCCCAAGGTCGGCCGCTTGGGCGAGTACTACAATTGGGGCAGCCTGCATCCGGGCGGGGCCAACGTGCTGCTGGCCGACGGAGCGGTCAAGTTCGCCTCCGAGACGACCGATTTGAGCATCTTCCGGGCGATCGCCACGATCGCGGGCGGCGAAACGAATACCCAGTTTTAGCAAAAAGGGTGGCGACGAATATGAGAACCACGGCGAAGGCGATTGCTTGGCTTCTCGCTGCCCTGTGCATCACCCCGCTGGGATGCGGCAAGGGTTACGAGGGGGGAAAACTTGCCCCGGTAAGTGGCGTAGTAACGCTCGATGGGCAACCGGCGGCCGGAATCATGGTCCTTTTCAGCCCAACTGCCGAGACCGGCGGCCAAGGCGGGATGGGCACGACGGACGCCAGCGGCAAGTACGAACTGAAGACCCGTGGCGAGTTTACCGGAGTCGTCCCGGGCCAGTACAAGGTAACCTGCGTGAAGTACGTGATGCCCGACGGCTCACCGATTCCGAATGATCCGAACTTCTCGATGGCCACTTCGGGAGCGAAACAAGTCTTGCCGGCCAAGTACAGCGACCCACAGCGGACCGTTCTCAGCGCGAAGGTTCCCACCGAGGGGACCGCGGTTCCGTTGGAGTTGACGTCGAAGTAGCGAGGGGCCAAGCATGCTGTCCTTCGTGATGGTCTTCGGGCTAATTGTCGCGCCCATCGTTCTGCTGGGAACAGGGTATTTCCACGCAATCCAAGCTGCTTCTCGATGCAGGTCCGCAGCAAGACCATTTCTCCTCGGCCCGCCGATCTGTTCGTTCGTCCTGACCAGCGGATATATGCTGTGGGGATACCGTGCTATCCTGACATCGAAGTCATCCACGGCAGCCGTTGGGCTATTCCTGATGCCGATCTTCTCTCTGGCCGTCGCGATGGCTGGACTCGCGGTTTCGTGGTCCGTTCTCTACGCGGCTCATTTCGTCGTCCAACGGATCAAGCGGACTCCTCTAGGACTCACCTCGCTTGTTCTGTTTGCATTGGCGATGGTCGTGATTGTCCTGACGGGATATGTGGTCCAAGGCAAGGTCGCCAGACACCCGTCGTCGAATGCCGCGGCGTCAGGAACCGAACCAATGCAACCGGCCGCCGACCACGATGCGTGGGCAGCCACGCATGTCAAACGCGGGAAGAATAGGCGGACGGGTCCGAATATCGCAAGGAGGAATAAGAGTCGAACTATGGCCCCGTCCCCTTACCACACTCCCTGGCCAGACTAGTATTGCAGCGAGGCAATCGCGTTCACCTTCATGCGGGGATGAGAGTGGGGGTATGAAGTCAATCGCTACAGCCCTGCTGGTATCCTTGCTAGGCACTAACCTTGCATCTGCACAGGACTCGAAGTTCGAGTTCATGGTGTCTGGCACCTTGGCAAGCAAACTCGAGCCGGATACTCGCTTGTTGATTTGGAGCCCCGTGATCGAAACAAGGCCGAACTGGGCGAGATTCTCCGTTAAGGAACTGCCGGCTAGCGTGCCCTATAAGCAGCTTGCTGCACAACACATTTGGATTGCCAGTTTCATAAGTCCAGCCCAGCGACGAACCGTCTTGTCTATCGGCTTGGCTCCCGGACTGTTCGATAAACCCCGCAGGATTGATTTGAAGCTCGATCGCCCCACTCCGCGCATACGACCATACTATTTAGGCAGGCTAGAATTCGAGTATTACGCAGGCATCACCCAGCGAATGTGGTATTGGGACTTGCCATCTTGGGACATGCAAAATCAGAGAATTGTTGCGGCAGAACCGCCGTCGATGAGCATTGTTCGTTTATCAGATGGCCGAAAGCTGCAGGAGTCTACCATGAAGGAAGGGTGTATGGGGTCAAAGTGGTGGGCTGCCATTGACCCTTCCCTTGATCTTGGCGACAAGACAGATTTGCAGTTTGTCGTTCAATACAATTCGGGTGGTCTCTGGGAGCCGATCGAGACCAAACTGAATTTCACGTACCGCAAGACGGATCATGACTAGCCGGAAGAGGTCCAGGTCCTCCACGAGGAATCATGGCCAACACCGCCTGCCCGCTAAAGCCCTCCGTGGGGCGTAAAGTGCCAACCCGGCATCAACGACCGCCTGCGGCGGACGAGGGCCGTAAACGGCGTCCGGGCGTGAAGGAACCGCCCGCCACGCGTCTGCCGGCGGGCGACGGGAGCTCTCGGAACGGACTCGAACCGCCAAAAACACTCAACCGGGTCCCAGGCCCTGGCAAAGACGCCCTCCCGGATGTAGTCTGGTAGAGTGATGCCGGACCTACCCGATTCCCTCCCCCCTGACGCTGACCACACCCCGGCCCGCGGCCTGTAAGAAGGAACACTCGATGATGCTGCGTACGATCGGTTCTTGTGTTACGGTTGGACTCTGCCTCCTGTTGGCCCCCGTTTCCCGTGGGCAAGAACTCCTGGTCGCCCCGGAGAACGCTACGGGCGTCTACCAGCCCGGGCAGGCGATTCGCTGGAAAGTCCAGGTCAAAGGGGCCGACGTGGCCGAGGCCGCATTCGTCGTCAAGAAGGGCGGCCTGACGGAAGTCAACAAAGGGCGGATCGCCCTCTCGGCCGGGCAGGGGCAGATCCAAGCCAAACTCGACGAGCCGGGCTGGCTGCTGACGGAAGTGAGCATCAAGGCGGCCGAAGGGAAGAAGGTCAAGGCGTTGGGCGGGGCCCTGGTCTCGCCCGAAAAGATCCAGCCGGCGGTGCCTCGCCCGGCCGATTTTGACGCCTTTTGGGCGACCAAGCTCAAGGAGCTTGCGGCGGTGGCCGCGAACCCGAAGCTTGAGCCGGCCGATAGCGGCAATGCCAACGTCGAGTACTTCAAGATCACGATGGACAACATCCGCGGTTCCCATATCCGCGGCCAGTTGGCCCGCCCGAAACAGGGCAACAAGTTCCCGGCGATGCTCATCGTCCAGTGGGCCGGCGTCTATCCGCTCCAGAAGGGCTGGGTCACCGGTCGGGCGGCCGAAGGCTGGCTCGTGCTGAACATCAACGCCCACGATCTGCCGATCGACGAGCCGGAGCAGTTCTACAAAGACCAGAGTGCGGGCGCGCTGAAGGACTACACGGGCATCGGCAACGACAACCGCGAAACCAGTTATTTCCTGCGCATGTATCTCTCGTGCTACCGGGCCGCGCAGTACCTGACCGAGCGGGCGGACTGGGACGGCCATACGCTGGCCGTCACCGGCGGCAGCCAAGGGGGCTTGCAGTCGATCATGACGGCCGGGCTGCACCCGAAGGTTTCGGCGGTCATGGCCTGCGTGCCGGCCGGTTGTGACCTCAGCGGACCGGAGGCCGGCCGGCTGCCCGGCTGGCCGATGTGGTACTGGAAGACTCAGGGCAAGGACCAGGCGGAAGTGCACCGTGCAGCCGGCTACTACGACGTCGCCAACTTCGCCTCGCGCGTCAAATGCCCGGTGCTTGTCGGCGTGGGTTTGATCGACACCACCTGTCCCTCGCCGGGCGTCTTCGCCGCCTGCAACCAACTGCAGGGCCCCAAGGAAATCGTCGTGCTCCCCGTCGCCGAACACGGCGATAAGAAGGGCTCGCACGGCCCGTACCACGTCCGGTTCAACGAGTGGAACAAGACCCTGGTCCAAGGCAAACCGGCTCCCGTCAAGTAACCTGCCCTTGAGCGACTGCCCCAGAAAGCTTTTCAAGGAGAAGATCATGAGACGATGGTCCCGAATGAAGTTGACGGCGGCGTGCACGACGATGCTCGTCGGGCTTGTGACGACGGCAATTGTCGTCGGCCTGGACGCGGGCGAGGCGGTTGCATGGGGGCCGCATTCGAAGATCACGCAAGCGGCCCTCCAGGTGCTCCCCGACAGCGATCGCTGGAAATCCACGCTTGGGGAAGACAACCTGGCGGCGCTGGCCAACTACTGCCTGCTGCCCGACCAGCGCGACCAGGATCTCGGGGCCTTTTACGCCAACGACTACCTGTTGATCCGCCAGATGCCGCATCATGCGGGCCACTGCATGCCGGCAGTTCAAGAAACCTTCGCCCCGTACTTCCGCCGGGCACTGCAAGCGCTGCGCACGGAGACGCCGGTCAACGCCTGCCGGCAGATCGGGCCACTGTTGCATTTCGTGGAAGACGTCGGCGCACCGCCCCATGCAAAAGAACGATGCCCGCATCATACGGAACTGGAGAACTGGGTCCGGGCCGACCAGATCGTGATCACCGGCTACAAGCCCCAACTGTTGGGCAAGACCGAAGACGAGGCCCTGGCCGGTCTGCT
>JBDKTH010001085.1:0-5953 GCA_039680305.1 Thermoguttaceae bacterium
GGCCGTTCGGCGGACCGTCCGAGCCAAACGGCATCGGGAAGCCGCGATCGCCGGGAGGCATGGGGGCATTTGTCGCGCCGGGGAATGCTGTCGTCTGGGATGGGCCGGGGAATTGCCCAGACATCGCCGGGGATGCTCCGGGCGCCCCGCCGCCCAAAGTGGCATGCGTAGCCGGAACCACCCCCCGTGGTGGTCCCTCCGACTTTGGCAGGCTAGTCGCGGCCGCCTTTTGCTCGTCCCCGGCCGCCTTTCGCTCGGCCGCGCGGCGTTTCGCTTGGGCGAGTTCTTCGGGCGGTTCGGTGAAAAAGGCCTCATCGGCGACGGAGAGGTTCGCCTGCTCTTCTTCGGGATTGATGAGCGGGATTGTCAACTTCTTGTCGCCGGCAAAGGTCGTCCCATCGTAGATCGTGCCACTCTGGAACGGCCCGGTGCCAAAGAGCCAGATATGTTTCGCCTTGCTTTCCGTGAGGACCAGACCCGACTGCCACACGGGCCGCCCCGTCTCGCGGTTGTAGGCGAACAGGCCAACCTTGACGATCGCCCGTTGCTCCATCTTCTTG
Organism: Thermoguttaceae bacterium; assembly: GCA_039680305.1. Lineage (GTDB taxonomy): Bacteria > Planctomycetota > Planctomycetia > Pirellulales > Thermoguttaceae > JBDKTH01. The sequence goes on from JBDKTH010001085.1 coordinate 561, forward strand.
GCCAAGGGAATCTCGGGAATCGTAGCCGGGGCGCCGGCGGTTCCCGGGACGAAGACTGATGACGGGACCGAGGTCTGCGGGACGCCGAACAACAGACTATGATTGTCCGTGCCGGAGGAACCAGACCGCGCTTCAACCACGTAGTCGGCGTCGTCGCGTTTCTCGCGGAGGATGCAGCCGCTGGCAAGCAACTGCTGACGCAGGCTGCTGGTCAGGTAAGCGGAGTCAATGGAATTCTTCAAGGGCTCGGTGTCGAGATAGACCCGCTTGCCGGCCAAGGCGCGAAAGTCCAACTGGCTGACCGCCCGATCCATGGCGTCGGAGATGAGCAACTGTTCGGTGGCCGTGCGCTGGGTGTCGGACCATTTCGACGTCCCACAGCCGGCCCAAGTGCCGCACAGCAGCATTATCAGCAGGATTCTTCGTCGCATGCAGCCGTCTTGCCTCAGCCTGCTCCTGGAGGATGCTTCATCCCATTTGGCCCACGATTCCTTTACGGGCCCTAACCTGTGCGGGGCGGGATTGTAGCGAAATCCGCTGCTGGCAAGAACCTCCATTTTGCTCGATTTGGGGATGTTCTTGCTAACCCATGCGGGAGGAAGTACTTGCGATATGGGAGAGCTGCCGAGACGTGGAGGAATAGGGGGGCAGGGTGGCGGGGAGGGGCGGATTCTGTCTTGCCGGGCTTTTCTGGCTTACCGCGTCAGGGCCCGCGCAGAAATAAGTTGGGCCCTTCGACGCCGGACCGAGCCACGCCCGGCCGACTGCCCTGCCGTCACTGCTGGCCGCCGCTCCGCAACGCCAACGCGGCATGAATCGGGTTCTCGGCCTGGAGTACATGCGAACTGGAGACAAGGATTTGCGCGGGGATGCGGTCGACGTTATCGGTGGTCACCCCGCCATCGAAGATCAGCTCATAGCCGTAACGCGACGCCATGTCGTTCAGCAGGGCCGCCGCCTGAAGCGATTCCTCCGTCATCACTTGGCCCGACCGGCCTGGCTGGGCAATGCCGAGCACCACCACGAAATCGACGTGCGGCAGATAGGGTAACATCTGGGCGAGCGTGATGCTCTCGTGCCAGACAATCCCCACGCGACGCCCCCACTGGCGGCAGCTCGCGATCACCTCCATGACATCATCCAGAACATCGACGTGGAGGACGATCCAGTCGACCGACTGCCAACACTGCTCGATCCAACGCAGCGGCGTCTTGGACATCACGTGCAGGCAGAACGGCTGCCAGGTCCAGAGTTGGCGGGCGGCGGCGATCTTGCCAAGCTCGACCGGGGCCGCGCTGACATCGAACGTCGAGTCGACGAGGTCGAAGTGCACATGATCGCACTGATCGCCGATCCGGTCATACGCCCGCTGGAGCTCGTCGCCTTCGCGCACGTACAAGGCCAGGCCGAGATTGCGCGTGATGTTGCGGAAGGTGATCCGCCGGTGCAGGTAGTAGGCGACCATGAACAGGCAGCCGGCGGTGAAGAATCGCGACACGGGATAACTGGTCCACGGGATGACCAGGTAATGCGCCGCCGCGAGGTTCAGCAGATAGCTGAAGGCGGAGATCGCCGCAAACAGGAAGAAGGTCCGCAAGAAGTAGTCGTGGGAGACGTGGAAGTTGAACCGGGCGTTCATGTAGAACGCGAAGAGCATCCCGGCCACGAAAGCCAGGACCGAGGTGACCTCCCCCGGCCAGGCCTTCGGAAAGACGGCCCCGATCAGGACGACTTCCAAGACGATCGAGAGAAATCCAAAGACGATGAACCCGGCCAGGTAGCGATAACGCCACGCCAGCCAGGTCACCAATCTCCGCAGACGCGTGCCCAGGGGCATCGAACTGGAACGGCCGGCGAGCAATTCGGACGAATGATCAGGACGCTTGCGGGTTGCAGTGGCCACGGTTGTCGGCAGAACGTTGATCAGAGACACGGGGAAACCGGAAACACGCCGTTTCCGCCGCCCTTCTTTGATCTTAGCAGAAAACACCCGAATACGGTGCGGAGAAATGAAAACGTCGTCGGGGACGGGGCCAAACGCGGCGGTCCGGCTCGGACCAGGCCCAATGCCGTTCAACCGGTTGACGCAAGGCTTGGTTTAGCCCGGTCGCTTGCGACCGGAGGAAGGCAGGCTCTCGCGCTTGCACCACAACCCCTTTCCGTCGCGAGGGGGGGTGGGGTTGCCAACCGGTTACGCCGCAGGGACCGTAATCGGTTGGCCATCGAGGGTGAGGTTACTCCTCAGCGGAGGGTTGTGGACGAGGAGCGGGCGCGGCTGGTCGACGGAGGCGTCTTCTCGCCCTGTCCGGCCGACGTCGCCGTGCCAGACGGCCGTCGGTCGGCCGTGCGAGTCCGCAGGTCATTGGTCGCCGACGGGGCGCCGGCGTGCATGGTTCGTTCGCGCAGTCCCCCTTCCGCACTGCCATAGTAGTGCGTGGTCTCTTCACTGACGAGTTTCGTGCCCAACGGCTGGCAGTAAACCTCGGCGCGGAACACGTGGTTGCCGGCGGCCTCGGCCTTGGCATGGATCTTGAACGACATGGCCTGTCCGGCTGCCAAGACGGGGATCTTGTCAAAAACGACTTGTCCCGGGGCGATCTTGTGCGATCCGCCATCCACCGCGGTCGGTTCGACGCCGCGCGAGAAGTAGACGACGACCTCGACCTCCTCGGCGCTCTTGCTGCCGCGGTTGCGGATCTTGACTTCGTAGGTCGCATCGTCGCCCACGGCGACGGGGCCGGACGGATCGACCACCTCGAGGCGGAGGTCGGCGATGGCTTCGACTTGCATGGTCGACACGGCCGAGGCGGCCAGGTCGCCGTCGGCCAGGGCCGAGACGTCCAGCCGATTGGAACCAGACCGTTCGAGGGTGCAGAACAGATCGATGTCTTTGGCCGCACCAGGGGCCAGACTGTCAATGGTCCAGGTGACTTCCCCCCGTTCGCCGGCGAGTTTGCCGTCGTCCGTCGAGGAGAGATACTTGGTTCCCAACGGGAGCCGTGCTCCCAGGCGGACGTTCGTCGCCGGCGCGGTGCCCGTGTTGACCACGTGGAGCTGATAGCGCGCCTCATGGCCGACGAATTGACGCCGCGAGGCGTCGACCGTGACGTCCAAGGCCGCCCGGAGGACGGCGATGGTTTCTGCCAGGCTGGCCGCGACCCCGCCGTCGCCGCGGGCATCGACCTTGATCGTCAGCACGCCGGCCTGACGCGCGGTCAACTCGACCTCGATGATCTTCTTCTCGCCGGCGGCCAACGTGCCCAGGCGGTGCGTGGCCGGGACATTCTCGCCCGTGCCGATCGGCAGTAGCGAGATCTCCACCGCTTCCGCCTCACCAGTGCCGGTGTTGGCCAACTCCAGGCGATAGACCTCACGCTTGCCAAAGAGGACTTCGCGAGGGCCGTCCAGCTGCATCTCCAACTTCGGCTCTTGGACCTCGATCATCGCCTCGGAGGCCACGGGCCGGTAATCCCACCGGACGGCGAGATCAAACGGCTTGCTCTGGCGAGGGATCAGCCGCAGCACCAGTTTCTCTTGGCCTTTGGCTTCGAGGTGGGGGATCTTCCAAGTCAACTGTTTCGACATGTGGAGTTCCGCCCCGGTTCCGGTCATGCCGGTGCTGGCTTCGACGCCGACCACCTCGGCCCATTCGGGCAGACCGACGGTGACGATCACTTCGTCGGCCCCCATCTGGCCGGAGTTGCGGACAATCAGCTCATAGGTCGACTCCTTCCCGACCGTGATGCGGCGCGGTCCGAGCGTCTTCACGTTCAGCACCGGGCTTTGCCGGTTGAACAGGGCATCGGCCGCGTCGTCCGCCGGGGGCGGCGGCCGAATCCCTTTGACGGTGCTCGTCGGCGACGTGACTTCCACGTTCCGGGTCGAAGCAGATGTGTCGTGGGACGGAGCCGGCGTTGGACTATCGTACGGTTCGTCCAGCTCCGGCGCGGTGTTCGAGGTGTTCACCGGCGATTTCCGCGGGGGGAAGGGCGACGGTGACGCCGACTTCGACAGGTTCCCCAACTGCGGTGCCAAGGTCGGCTGTCGCTTCTCAAACCGCGACAAACCCGCCGCACTGGGCGATGGCGCCGGCGTTGGCCGTGGGGCGAGCGTCGGCGTGCTGGTCGTCCGGGACGCGGACGTCGAGAGGGACGAATCCGACTCCCCGACGCCCGGCTCGCTTGAGGTTCCACTGTACCGCCGCGTATAGGCCGGCTGAGCCGTGGCCGGCTTGCTCACCGGCGCGCTGACGGTCGTTTGGCTTGTGGTAAACGGCTGCCGAAGTCCGAAAGCCTCACTGCTGGACGACGTGCCGGCCGACGATGTCGGCATGGGCGTCGGCTGAGGAGCGGCCTGGGGCATCGGGGCGTCGCCTGACGCGGTGCCGGAATCCGCCGTGGTGTTCGTCGAGTCGTCAAAGGCCGATTGGCGGAACCGGTTCAGACGCTCATGAAGCCGCATGGAACCCGGCGTCGCAGAGGTGGTGTCGGCGACGCTCTCGGCGGCCGGTTCGGACGTCTGCGCCGGGGCACTGGCGACCGGAGCAACCGGCGACACAGGCGCACTGACCGTGGGCTGAGTTGTGGCCGGACTCGGTTGCGCAACTCGGGTATATGCGTTGGGCTGGGCGGCTGGGCGCGGCGCCGACTGGTGCATCCGGACGGAAGTGCCCGTCTCGATTGCCATTCCCGCCCCGTTGGACACGGTGCCTTGGGGGGCGGCCTGCGCTGCCGTTCCCGTGGATTGCCGGGCGGCCATCGGCTGCTGATTGGCCGTCGCCGTCGGCTGTTCCTTATTGCGGATGCCGAACAACGACCGGCCAAACTGGTCCAGCTGGTTGATTAGCGTCGGGCTTCGGTTTGACCTCGTGCTCTGCGCTTGAGCTTCGACCCCAAAGGCAAGCCAAATGCCAGCCCATACCAGAATGGCCCAACGGAATAGATGCGAACGCATGTCAAATTCCTGGTAGCTGAAACGGCATAATCAGATCTCATCCTGGGGTATCGGACGAAAGGAATTTGTGGGTTTAACGGACTATGTAGATTGGTCTGAGCCTTTTGAGGAGGAAAAGTGGGGGGAATGGGGGGGTGGTTAGCTGCGGAGATTTGTGGATTTGGGATTGGGGGCTTTCAGCCATCAGCCAGTAGCTATCAGCCATTAGCTACCAGCCATTAGCCATTAGTCATTGGTCATTGGTCATTGGTCATTGGTCATTCAGCGCGCAGGGGGACGCCAGATAGTCTTTCAGGCCCCGCAGCTTCACTAAACTACGGCTTCTCGCCATAGTAGCTGCTCAAGACGCGGACACGCTGGACGAGATAGGCGACGATCCCGGCGAGGATCACGAGGAAGACGACAAAGATAAGGTGCCAGTCGTAGCCGACCGGAAAGTC
>JBDKTH010000464.1:0-2375 GCA_039680305.1 Thermoguttaceae bacterium
TGATCGACATCGAGTACGATGAGAGCCGCGGCAACTACAAGGTACGGCCCAAGCGACGGTGAGCGATGGGCGGAGCACGTGCACGCATGCCACAGCTTCAGTAAGGTAGGGCGGAGCCGAGCTTGCGAGGCCCGCCACTGCGCTGTCTCCGATCTGGCGGGCCTCGCAAGCTCGGCTCCGCCCTACTTGATTTCCGATGTTGGTTGTCGAGACCCGTCAGGGGCAGCCCGAAGAGCCTGCCCGATGGTCCGGGCGCAAACGCCAGTCGAAAACGGCGATCTCCGGCGGCACGCCAAATCGCACGGGCACGACCGAGGTGCCGATCCCGCGTGAGACGTAGAGCGGCGGCTGCCGGTCGCCGTACCAGCCGGCCACGTAGTGCCCGCTGCCGCGTGGGCAAAACGGAGCGAATCCCAGCAAGGCGATCTGGCCGCCATGGGTATGCCCGGAAAGCATATACCCGATTCCCCCGCCCTGCCCTTCCGGAGACGCACACAACGATTGCGGCAACTGGTCTCGATAGGCCGGCGAGTGGGCCAACAGCAGGTGATTGGAACAAGGCTGGGTTTCCTCGAGCGCCGCGGTCAGGTCGGGGCGTCCGGCGGTACTATCGTCGAGCCCCGTGAGCAGGACGGAGGAGCCTTGGTACGCGAACCGAAAACTCTCGTTGACTAACAGCCGTGTGCGGTGCGCCGCATAGGTCCGGGCGAGATCGGCGAGGTTCGCGCCGGCCCAGTGCTCCCAGTTGCCCAGGACCGCGACGATGAGAGCATCGTTGGGCAGGAGGCTCAAAAACTCGCCCAGGACGTCCAGCCGGTCGGGCCGATCGACGACGTCCCCGGTCAAAACGATGAGGCCCGGCGCCAAGGTGCTAACCGTCTTGGCCACCCGCTGTTCGTGGCTGCCGACGCTCCGCAAATGCAGGTCGGAGAGCTGCACCACGCGCAGAAGGGGACCACTGCCCTCAGGAACGCCGAGCGTATGCCGACTGACCGTGACCCGACTGGGCTCGATCCAGACGGCGTCCGTCACGATCGCAAACGCTCCTGCCGCACCAACAGCCAGCAGCCGACGGCGTGTGATCTTCATGCCTGCCCTCAAGACGGATGCCAGGGGTATGGTTGACCTTCTCGACTATAGCCGATGTCTGGCATACCGTAAAACGAAAAGAGGGGCTCGAAAGCCCCTCGTCGCCGTTTCGGCTTTGGCAGTTTGGTTACGGAACGGTGACCGGTTCGCCGCCGTCTTTCGAGCCCAGGCGTCCCCAGACGCCGTAGGGGCTGGCGCCGCTGGTAGGCGCATTGACCGACAGGTCGCCGGTGTCGATCGTCTCGCTGAAGAAGTGCACCGAGCCGTCGGCCATCAGGGCGTTCACGCCGCCCGGGTGCCGGCTGGAGGGCGGAAGCACCGAACTGGACGCATCGGCGTTGACGTCTCCCCCCTCGCTGCAACTCGGACCGTTCGGCGGCAGGATCGTGTTGAAGGCGTTGCGTTCCGACTGACCGTCGGTCCACCACGTGCCGAACCGCCCCTTCACCTGGCCCGCCTTGAAGTATCCGCCATCGCTCTCGTTGGCACAGTTCCGCGGCGGGTTGGCGGTCACGTTCATCTTGGTGCCGAGCACTTGCTGGACCTCGCGGTTGGCCACCGTGCGCGGGTTGAAGTCGAGCTTCAGCCGCTCGCTCATCATGATCGTGTTGCTCAAGCCATCGGTGATGTCCGCCATCCGAACGCAGCGGGTTGCGGCGAACATGCCGCGAACGGTCGTCGCGTCATTGATGCCCGCCACCGAATCCCCGACGGAGAAGGCATAGTTGTGGATATGCGTGTTCGTGCTCCCCGGACCGGGATCGGACGGGCAGCTCAGCGTGGTGGGGGCGATGTCCCAGGGAGTCCAACTACTCCATGGCTTCGGACCGAACGGCGGAATACTCTGAGACGAGTCGCCCGCCTTGATCTGGGCGTACATCGGTGCCTGTTCCAGGAACGGGAGCAGGGGAACGAATCCGCTCAGCCGTCCGTAGCTCGTCGAGGGCCCCCCTTTGCGGAACACAAATGCCCTGTGGGTGTCGTGATAGTTGTGATGAGCTAGGCCGAGTAGCTTGAGGCTGTTCGTGCATTGCGAACGGCTGGCCGCTACTCGCGCCGCCTGCACGGCCGGCAGCAGAAGAGCGATCAAGATTCCGATAATCGCGATGACGACAAGCAGTTCGACCAGCGTAAACGCTGAGGCGGGACGACGGCGCGGCCGGTGCGCCAGAGAGTGGATGGGCATGTTGCTCCTCTACGCGTCAACAAGAACACCGCGCCCCCCCAAGACGCCCTGGGCCCTCACCAAGATGGATGACACCTCTAGTTTAGGTGGAGCCAAAGGG
>JBDKTH010000639.1:0-8152 GCA_039680305.1 Thermoguttaceae bacterium
ATCGGATCGAAGCAGCCAGGCCCTTCGGTATGAAGCAGGACCTCGTTGCCCATCAGATCGAGCAGATAGAGGCCCATCTCCTCTCCTTTGCCAGTCAGGCGCGAGCAGAGGAAGTGCTTGTCGGAGAGCGGATAAGGGTCCTCGTATTTTGGCTTGACCGCCTTCATATTGTCGTAGCCCCCCTGCCCTACCCGCTCGATCGCCTCCGCGGGCCAGGTGCGCACGACCGGCTCGCGGCCGTCGAGCCCCAGTCGCCGGTCGACAATCGCCAACGCGCCCCAGGGGCGATCGTGGCAGGCGGCAAAGGTGGAGATCAGCAGTTCGGTACCGGGGATCGCCCGAGCTTCGAGCACGCCGCCAGGGGAAATGGTGTTGTTGCCCCAGAGGACGGCATGGTTGGTGCCGTCGGGATTGACGACCCACAGGCCCTGGGCGTCGCCGAAGTTGCGGTCGACGTACTCCCAGCGGTCGTAGACCACGCGGCCGTCAGGCAACAAGGCCGAATGACCCTCGTGGAGCGTGCTGTGGCCGATCTGCTCAAGGTTCGCCCCGTCGGCGTTCATCGTGAAGAGGTTGCCCATCACGTGCCGGTTGCACATGCAGTACTTGGGCTCGCGGGTCGAGGTGAAGAGGATCCGGCCGTCGGGGAGATAGATCGGGTCGATGTCCGACAGACCCGAGCCGTAAGTAATCTGACGGAGCCCCGAGCCGTCGGCGTTCATCTCGTAGATATGGTAATCATCGTCGCGGTTGCGTCGCATGGAGAAGAGGATCTTCGAGCCGTCGAAGCTCACGTCGGGATCGCGCGCAATGCCGTCGGGGACTTCCAGGAGCGTCTTCACCGTGCCGGTGGCCAAGTCGATCGTCTTGATCGCGCCGCCGCCCACAAAGCTGGCCGTGTTGACCTCACCAGTCTGGAACATCGTCTCCGAGTTGTGATGGTCGGGACGATACTGCGGTCGGACCACGAACAGGAGCGGCTGATGGCTGACCAGCGGATTGGCCACCAAGGCTTCGCGGCGGAGGGCTTCGATGTCGGCGGCCAGGCGTGTGGCCTGCGAGCCCTCGGCATCCGCCCAGGCCGCGGCGATCTGGTCAAGACGGGCGAGGTAGTCCGGCCCCTTGGGATAGCGCGGGCCATGCTGGGCGATGAGAGTCGCAATCGCCTTGCGGAGCGGTTCGATCGTCTTCGCAAACGTCGCCCGGCGAACCGCCGCCGCGCGTGCCTTGGTCGCCTGTGGATCGAGGCGTCCTTCGGCGCGGAAGTCGTCGAAGGTCACGTGGCCCCAACCGCCGGAGTGCTTGTCGACGATGCGGAGGAAGACCGGCTTGCCAATCCAGGGCGACGTATCCCAGGTGATGCGTTGCATGGTCTGGGTGTTGCGGCCGCTGGCCCGCAGGACTTCGGTGCCGTCCAACGTGCACAGCGCGACATAGGTCGTGTTGTGCGAGCCGCCACCGACGAGAAACGACGCCGATCGGCCGGTGAGCACGAAGACCGGCGACTGGAGGACGCCGGTAGGGTTGTCGTCGGGGACATCGCGGTCGGCGCGTTCCAGGGTGCTCAAGTAGGAGGTGCCCTGTTTGGTGTATTTTGCCTTGTGGTGGAATTCGAACTCGCGGTTGCCGACGAGCTTGCTGAACTGCCCCTCCACGACCTCCCAGCCTTGGAGGTCGCCGGTTTCGAAGTCGAACACGACCTGTCCCGGCTCGGCAGCCACGGCTTGCCCCAAGCCCGCGAGGGCGAGCCCCAAGGCCACGCTGGTCAACCATCCTGTCCGGCTCATAGGCACCTCTTTTCCGTGTGATACGAGGATTATCCTCGGCGTGGCCCTACTTGGACTCCAGCGCAAACTCGCACGAATTTGCGCCCGTGGCCTCCAGGACACACTCCAGGCTGGAGCCTGTATTGTACCGCGCCGGGACGATTTGTTTTAGCTCTGCGGCCATTCCCGAGCCGTCGGCCGTGGGTCCGGCGACTTTTCGCCCCGTCTCCTGGTAGGAAAGGATTTCGACCCGACATTTCCCCGCCGACGGGCCTTGCTCCTTGGGGATGTGGAACTGCCCATCGGCGATCGGGCCGCTGGCCGCCGTGCCGGCGGTCTGGGGGACGAAGGTGATCGTGCCCGAGGCCAACGGTTGATGGTCAAGCTGGACCTTCCCGGAAACCTCGACCCGCTGCGGCCCAATTGGTCCGCCACAGCCGGAGAGAGCAGCTAAGGCAATAGTCATGGCGGCTGACAGGAGCGTCACCGTCCGTGGGGACTTCCCGGGGTCTTTCTGGTGATTGGTCGATTCAGGCATCGCGTTTCTCCCCCTCAAGGCACCTGGAGTACTTCGCCGCCGGACATGCTTGCCAAGGCCTGCCAGATGGTCCGGTCGATTGTCTCGCCGATGAAGCGGACCGAGCCGTCGAACAAGAGCAGGTTGACGCCGCCGGGGTGCTGGCTGCGGGCGGTCAGCCGGTGGGGACCGTTGCTGCCCCCGCCGACGCACGGCAGTCGCGTCTCGCTCGCGCATCGTTCGGTCACGTCGTTGACCAGTTCGTTCGGCACGTAATCGTGGCAGTACTGGATCGTGCCAGAATCGGCGAACAGGGCCCCACGCGAGTCGTTCCCCTTGGCCTTGCGGATCTCGGCTACGGCCGCCGTGTTCGAGGTGCCGTCGGTGAGGTCGCTGAACCGGGCGCTGAAGTTGTGCACGAACGGCCCCTTGACGGTCAGTTGATCCTGATAGGCGGGGCGGGATTCCCGCTTGTACATGCCGATCCCCGAATTGCCGGCATAATTGCCGCGGAAGCCGAAGTCGTAGGCCGTGTTGAAGATTTCCGCGTCGATGTCGGACGGGCACATGAAGGCGGCAATCTTGAGGCCGCGCACGGTCTGGTTATCGGGATGCCACCAGGCCGACGTGTGCTTGAAGCTGTCGTAGGTCGACTTCAGTTCGAGCTGCGGCAGGAGGCCCTTGACCCACGATCCGCGTTGATCGCCGGTTGGAGACGCGGGGCTGACCATGACGTGCCCCAGGGGAAACGCCTTGAACGCATCGTGATAATTGTGCAGGGCCAGGCCGATCTGCTTGACGTTGTTCGTGCACTGGGCCCGTCGCGCCGCCTCGCGGGCGGCCTGGACCGCAGGCAACAGCAGGGCGATCAAGATCCCGATGATCGCAATGACGACCAGCAGTTCAACCAGCGTAAACCCGTCGGACCTCGCTTTTTTTCTCTCCCTCATGATATCACCTCTGTTGAAAGAGCAGTCCCCAACCCGTGAATACGGCGCCACGCAAGAAAAGACATTCCCCCACGGCCTGGAACCAGGCCTCGACATCGTGACAGCGTGAGAAGCCGACCCTCAGTTCCCGGCTCCACCGCAAGCTTCTTCGGCAAATTCTAAATCGGTCCTCGACGAGGGCCTACGAAAAAAGGTCGTCGCTTTGTATAATAAATCTGCGCTTTTGTATTTACCGTCGGGAGTCATCCCGGAGTCTGATTGGCAGGAGACGCGTCGTATGCAAGGCCCCCGCAGTCGCCCTTCGCTCGAAACGGAGCACCAGCGGCGGGTGCTCATGGCGCTGGCCTACTATGAGCACCGGATGCACCGGGGCGTGGCTGAGTACGCGCGTAAGGCCAACTGGGTGCTCGACACGACGATGGCGCACTATGGGAGCCCCCCGGCGATCTGGCGAGGGGACGGGATTCTGACGGTCGCGCTACCGCACCGTCGCGACCTGACGCGTTACCTTCGCCGGATGGAAGTGCCGATCGTCGCCCTGACCGACGACGTGGAGGAGATCGCCACGGCGAGGGTGGTGCTCGACAACGTCCAGATCGGCCGGATCGGCGCCTCGCATCTTGTCGAGCGGGGGTTCAAGCATCTCGCTTTTTACAAGTGCACCGATTTTACCGACGTGCGCAATCGGGAGGCGGGATTTGCGGCCGCCGTGCAGGAAGCAGGGCTCAACTATGTCCGGCTGGATTGGCACGCCGCGTCGCGGCGCAATCCGCGGCTCAACCCGTTCCGCTGGCTGAAGCGGCAGTTGGCCGAGCTTCCCCGCCCGCTGGGCGTGATGGCCCAGAGCGATCATCGGGCCTACTCGCTGTTGTGCACCTGCGAGGTGGCGGGAATCCGCGTGCCTGAAGAGGTGGCCGTCGTGGGCGTGGACAACGACGAGTATACCTGCGAGTTCGCCCCGGTGCCGATCACCAGCGTGGATAGCAACCGCCAGGAGCTGGCCTATCAGGCCGCAGCGATGCTCGATCGGTTGATGCGGGGCGCCGCGCCGCCGGCCTCGCCCCTGCGCATTCCGCCGATCGGGCTGGTCGTCCGGCGGAGCAGCGAGATCCTGGCGATGGAGCATCCCGAGGTGGCCAAGGCGCTCGGGTTCATCTGGCGGCACTTCCACGAGCGGATCGGGGTGGAGGACGTCGTAGGCGCCACGGCGCTAAGCCGCTGCAACCTCTACCGCGAATTCCCGCGGCTCGTCGGCCGGACGATTCGCGAGGAACTCGAGCGGAAGCGGCTGGAGTATGCCCGACGGCTCCTGCAGACCTCAACGGACAAGGTGGCTCACATCGCCCGGTTGAGCGGCTTCAGCAGCGGCGAGCAGTTCTGCCGTGCCTTTGCCCGGGTCGTGGGCGTCACGCCGCGGGAGTTCCGCCAGCAGCATCCAGCGCCGCCGGTCACTGCGACGGGACCTTGATCATCTCGCGGAGATTGTCGCCGAGTTCATACCGCCAGCGCTGACCGCCCAGTTCAACCTCGACTTCGCGCAGGCCGATGCGGACGATCTTTCCCTGCATGTCGGCCACCCGAAATGTTTCCCCTTCGTGGAGTTTCAGCTTCTCGCCGGAGGTGCGGACCAGGAGCCAGGCCTCGGGCTGTCCGGCCACGTCGACGATCCCCGTCAGGTAGGCGTGTTTCCCGAGATCGAACGGCGGGGGCGGCGGCGGCTCGACCGGCTGTGGCGGCGGGGCCTTGTAAGGGGCAAATAGATTGCGTGAGGCGATCACCTGGTAGTCGGTCGGCTTTGGGGAGGCCAAGCGCGAGGCCTGCTCGGTCGTGAGCTTGTCCTTGCGATCGGCCCCGGGCAGGACCAGGGCCTCGATGGCCAGCTGGAGCTCGAGTTTGTCGGATTTTTCCAGCGGCACGAGGCTCAGGGTGCGAATCTGATGGAGGTGACCGGCCGTGTAGAACCGGTGCAGGAACCGCGTCACGCGGTCGAGCGTGGTGTGGGCCTGGAGGCCGAAACGGAGGGCATGATAAACGTCGCCCCGCTGGCGCCCCTGGCCGGCCTCGACCTTGGTCCCCTCGAATCCCGACTCGGCGGCCAGCGCCAGGAGCCAGTTTTGATAGAGCGACCGGGCCGTATCCGGATCGCTGGGAAGCGAGCGGCGGTTCCACGCGTCGATGCGGGCTTGCGCCGCCTGCCCCTTCTTGATTTGCTTCTCCTTGCGTTCGATCTCGCGACTCAAATTGGCCTTCTGAGTGCGGAGCATGGCAAGCGGCCCCTGCCACATCGAGAAGAGCGAGCGGCCGACCATCAGCACGAGGAACCCGCCGAGGGCCACGGCCAGCAGTTGTTCACGTTTCTTGAGCGGCTTCATGGCTTACGGGGCGTGACAATCAGCGAGGATCGGAACTGGATATTGTAGCTTTTGCCCTTCTCGTGCTCCCCCTTCGTCTTGCCCGCCATCCGGTGGCGATCGTCGAGCAGGCCGCGGTCGAGCTTCGTCACCGCGTCGACATTCCGGGCCAGGCCGTCGAGGGTCATCTCCGCCTGGTCCGAGCCGATGCCCATCTTCAACTGCGTGAGCATGGAATCCTCGGCCGAAGGGAATTTTTCCGACAGCCAGCGGAACTCGTCGAGCCAGACGACTTCTTCGCCGAGCCACTTGTCGATCTCGGCCGCCGTTTTTTCGAGCTTGCCCGCCTGGACGACTTTCTTGTCGAGCGATTTCGACTCGTCCTGCAGCCGCCGGAACGCGTCGCGCTCCGAGCTCTGCTGAGACCAACTGAACATGAGAGCCAGAAGGACCAGAAGCCCGGCGGCCAGGCCGGCCAGGACATACGTGTTGCGTCGACTCGGCGGCTCGGGTCGCCGGCGAGGATGGAGGAAGTCAAACGCCTGCGGTTGACCGGCCAGTTCGCTCTCCAGCATCCCCAACAGGGAGGCGAATCGCCCGCGAGGCTCCGGCAGCGACCGCCGCAGTTCGTCATCCAAGGCCACGCCATCGAACGGATCGAACAGCACGGTGGGCGTGGCCAGTTGTTCTCCGATCGTGCGAGCCAGGGCTGCGTGCTGCGAGCCACCGCCGAACAGTACGATCTGCTCAACCCGTTTGCCGGCCAACTGGTTGTGCGAGGCGGCCATCGTCAGCCGGATCTCGGAGACGAGTGCCTGCGCCGACTCGAGGGGGTCGCCCGAGAGCCGGGCACAGCGAACGAACACCAGCTTGTGTCCGATGAGCACGGTCAGATCGGCCTCCTCGGGCAAGAGGTCGACCAACAGCCGCACTTCCGCTCCCGACTCCACCGGTCGCCGCAGCACCAACGAGGCGGCACTGGCCGGACGCAAGGCCAACCGCAAGAGCTTCACCCCGGCCGTCTCACAGCCCTGGCGGATCTCCTCGACCACGCGAGGACTGACCGCCGCGGCCAATACGTTGCGGGCCTGTGCGGGATCCTCGTCCAGCGGCAGGTAGTCCAGCGGCCAGTCTTCCTCCAAGAGGCCGAACTCCCGGAGGGCCTGAAAGCGAACCAGCTCCGGCAGTTCCTCGTCGGGCACGGGCGGGAGCGACATCTGCCGCAGTTCGACGCTGCTGCGGCCCACGGCCACCAGGGCGTCGAGCCGTCCAACGCGCCGGGCGGCCAAGGCCGCGACCAGTTGCGAGCCGATGCCGTTCTCCGCGTCGGCTTCACCCAACGCCGGTTTCAGCTCGATCGTAAACACCTGCTCGAAGACCACCCGATCGCCACGCGACGACGCTACCGCCGCCCGGGCTTCGCTATCGTTCCATTCAAGTGCGAGGAGTCGTGTCATGGCGTGGAGGTGACCGTAGAGGAGGATTCGGTTTCGGCCGCCGACGATTCGCCACTCAAGGTCTCCAGCGAGTAGCCGCGGCCTAATCGGCTCAGATCCTTCCAGAATAACACCGCAGCCGGGCGCTTGGTAGCATCTAACATGGCTTCAATCCGTGCACAGGGGCCGTCCTTGTCGTAGTAGCCTACCACCTGACATCGGTAGACGTCGCCGCCCGCGGTGACGTAGGGCAGGAGGGCCTTCATCTGGTCGAGCGTGACGATCCCCTCGGTCAGCAGCCAGGTCGCGTGCTGGAATTGGACTTCGCTGCTGTCCTGGGCTTCATCCCGCTGGGCGACGATCTGTTCCGCAATCTCGCTGGTCATCCCGGGGATCGCCGCGATCACCTCTTGGGGGGCGTAGTGCAGGTTGATCCGCCCGGAGATCGCCTTGGAGGCGGCGTTGGTCGTCAGTTTGTCCATCAGGATGGGGAGATAGGTACGCATCGCCTCCTGCTCATTGGCGAACGGACTTTCGAGGATCACCTCGCTTTGCTGGCCCTGGTATTTCACGCGGACCCGCTGCCCGATCAGGTCCAAGACGGTCTTGAGCGTCAACTGGCCCGAGGCGGTGAGGTCGAGTTGTCCACTGGGCGTGGTCTCCACTTTCAAGGAGCTATCCGAGTCTTTCGCCTGATAGGCGGAACTCTGCAGGCGGTAGGCGACGATGTAGGTGGCATAGGCCTCGCCAATGGCCTCGGTGAGCTTGTCGTAAAGCGTCTGAAGATCGCTATCGTTCACATTGATCTTGGCCTCTCCATCCGACGCGAGGTTCGTCTCCCGGCTGTACAAGGTCAGGTAGGACGCCCAGCCGCGGCCGCTCGAATCACTGCTCCCGGTGGCATCCTCCGTGGAATCGCTGCTTCCGGTGAAGTCCGTGGTCCACGTCGATCCGCTGGACGTCATGAGGCCGGTTCGCTGGGCATCCGTGCCGAACAACAACTGCGGCGTGACCCCGCGGACCAGGAGCAACTCCTCGATCGAACCCAGCGGGCCATTCTTCGGCGTATAGGGCGGGTCGAGCGTGGCGTAGTACTCGGATTCGGCCCCCGATTCTCTCGCCTCGTCGTCCG
>JBDKTH010000232.1:0-4108 GCA_039680305.1 Thermoguttaceae bacterium
TCCCCATCTGCTGAGCCCCTTCGACGGGCTCGATGGTCGACCGAAGTTCGGTCTTGCGGAAATGGCTCTGGTTGTACATGCCTGCCGGTCGTCCCCAGATCCACAGCCGGTCCCGTACCGTTTGGGCCGGCAGGTCGCAGACTCCCCACGGCAAAAACGCGATGGCCGTCGCTGCGAGGATCACAGTCTTCAAGAATGGTTGTCTTCTCATGTTGGCTATTCTCCCTCCAATTGCGATCAGGGCATCGCAATGCCCCATCCTGTGGTTCCGAATGCTCGAATTAGTCTACTGCGAATCTCTGCCCGAAACCACCAACAAGTGCGCATAACCTACCTTCGTTTTTGCGCAATCGTTGGATCGCCTTCGCTGGTTTTCAGGTTCGTCGGAATCTTGCCCATCCAATAGCTCGGTTCAAACCGCCGGGCCCTCCCGTTGCCGAGACAGGTAGAATTGGCCTGGGACTTGCACTATCTGACTATCCCCCGGCGGTCGTGTAGGCCCCTGAACGGAAGTGACAACTTGTCTGGACTGCTGGAGCGGGGGGATGCAGCCCAATCGTGGATCGGGGTCAGCCACCATGGAACAGCCTTCTTCTCTCGACGAGCGGCAACGAATTCAGACTCGCCTTTGGGAGTTGATTCCCCCGCATGATTGGGCGCTCTATCGCGTGGTTTTGGAAAAAGCCCTGGCCCAGGGGCTGCGATTTGCCTTGGGCGGCGGCCTGGCGTTTTCCGCCTACGCCCGGCGCTGGCGCAACACCAAGGACATGGACCTCTACGTGCTTCCCGACGATCGCCAGGCGATGATCGATTTGGTTCGCACGTCGGGGTTCGCCGATTATTTTGAGCAGGAACCGTACGACCGCTTGTGGATCTATCGCAGCTATCGCGAGCGTGTGATCGTCGACGTTATCTGGCAGATGGCCAACCAGCGGGCCGCGGTCGATGATCGCTGGATCTCCCGCGGCACGGAAGTGACGATTCACGGCGTGACGGTTCGACTCTTGTCGGTCGAGGAGTTGATCTGGGCCAAGCTGTATGTGCTCCAACGTGACCGTTGTGACTGGCCGGATCTGCTCAACCTGATCTATGTCCAAGGGGGGCAGTTGGACTGGAGCTACCTGCTCGACCAACTGGGCGAAGACGCCCCGGTGTTGGGCGGAGTGATGAGTGTCCTCGGGTGGATGTGCCCTACGCGCGCCCAGCAACTCCCCGAGTGGATCTGGACGCGGCTGGGGCTCTTCAAACCGCCGACCGGTCCCGACTGTCAGGAAAATCGCCGCCGCGTGCGGCTGCTGGACAGCCGCGACTGGTTCGGCCCCAAACACGAGAATTGACCCATGCAAATTGGGGCGATGAACAACCCGCAGCACGATGTGTTCGACGAACTCCGCTGGATCACCGCGATGAAGATGGATTTCATCGACCTGACGCTGGAGCCTCCGGCGGCGGCCGTCTGGCAGGTGAACCTCAAGGAGTTGCAGAAGGCGTTGGACGACTCCGGGCTGGGGATCGTCGGGCACACAGCTTTTTATCTGCCTATTGCCAGCCCGTTCGAGGGCGTGCGCCAAGGGGCCGTCGCCGAGTTGCGGCGGTGCGTGGACGCCTTCGCCCAACTGGGGGCCAAATGGGTCAACTTCCACCCCGACCGCTATGCCCCCATGCACGACCGGACCTTCTACGTCCAACGCGACCTGCAAAGCATCGGCGAACTGCTCGAACACGGCCGCCAGGTCGGCGTGGGGCTGATGGTCGAAAACGTGCCGGGCGACTTCAACGACGCCGAACAACTTGGCGAGCTTCTCGATCCGCTCCCCGAACTGGGGCTCCATCTCGACATCGGCCACTGCAACCTGCTGGTGCGTGAGAACACGGCCGACGAACTCCTGGCCGCCTATGGCTCCCGCCTGCGCCACGTCCATCTCCACGACAACAAGGGCGGCCACCACGATCTCCACCTCCCCCTCGGCACCGGCAACGTGGATGTGCCCCGCTATGTGCGCGAGCTGAAGGCCGTGGGCTACGACAGCACGATTACCCTGGAAGTCTTCTCTCCCGACCGCATGTTTCTCCAGTACAGCCGCGATCTACTCCTGCGGCTCTGGGAAGAGATCTGAGCGGCGCTCTGCTGCGGGCGTCCCGCCTGCAATCCTCCTGTCGCAAGCGACCGGGCTAAACGGTTTGACTCGTGCTTCGGGCTACATCAACTGCCAATGCCCCGTGGCGAGCACGTACAGCCCCAAGAGCAGATTCGTCACGGCGTGGGCGGCGATGCAGTCCCAGATCCGCTGGGTCTTGACCATCAACACGGTGATTAACGAAAACCAGGCGGCGGCGGCCAGCAGTTCGGCCGGGTGCATGAGCATCGGAAACAGGGAGCCGACCACTACGGCCGTCACGCTGACCTGGCCGAAGGGGATCCGTTGCCAGTCCGACGCCATGACAAACCGCATCAAGAAACCGCGGAGCAAAAAGTCCTCGATGATCGGCACAATCAACACCAGACCGAAGAATCGTACGGCCAAGAAGCCCCAGGCCATCGCCGCCGGATACTCCCGCAGCGCCTCGAACGGGTTGTAGGCACTCCGTGCTCCCATGTCGATCAGCCTGCCGAGGCCGATCTGGGACAGCAGGCGGTGTTCCCAATGAAGCTCGGAGAGCCCCACCCAGACCACGATCCCCAGCACGCCGACCAGGATCGACGGCCAGGTGATGCGTACGGGAAACGCCCGGTAGCCGGGCAGGACCAGTCCGATTGCGGCCGCGGTCAGGAGGATCTTGAGCGTGTAGACCGCCGGGTAGTAGTCGTACGAAACCGCCCACCAGCCCTCAATGCCCCTTCCCGCCGTTGGCCGCGGTTCCAGTGCCCCCACCACCAGGAACACCGCCATCGGGAGTACGTAGGTCAGCCAGGGATATTGCTCGAGGAGCGTCTGTCGCGTGTTGGGGCGGGGAATTTCTTTCTCTGCCATTTCTTCTGCTGCAATGGCCCTTAGCCCGACGGGGGGGCGCACTGCCTCGCGTAGCGGCCGGGCTTGCCCGGCACGTTTGAGGACAACTCACATGGTGCAATACGAGCGCCGGACAAGCCCGGGCCGCTACGCAAAGGTTCACGTCGGACGAATCACTCGAGCGCGTTGAGTGCCTCCAGGATCTTCACCCGCACGACATCGGCCTTGGTGCGGTCCTTGGGATCAAGCCAGTTGATCTTGTCGACGTCCGGGGCGCCGAGCACATCGTTGGCGGCCGTACTCAATAGTAGCTCGGCTTTGGCCACGGTGTCGCTGGCCCGCCCCGCGGCCTTGGCCCGCTGGACCGCCTTGCGGAGCATCACGAAGTACTCGAAATCCTCGACGCTCTCGCGGATCGCCTCCATCTGCTTGCCAGCCACCACGGTCGTTTTGTCGAGGAACAGCGGCGTGTAGGGACCGTGGGTGGCCAGGTATTCGTTCCAGGAGGAGGCGTAGCCGCTGTCGCCAAACGCCCAGAAGTAAGAGCCCGTGGCCCCGATCTGCCAGCAGTGCCAGGCCTGGAGCCGATAATAGCTGTACGGGTCCAAGAGCCGCGCCGGCCCGGAGCAGGAGTAGAACTCCAACGTCCGGCCACGCCGCTGCTGGTCCAGATAGAACTGCTCGAACGGCTTGCCGCCAGCGAGCCACATCGGCCGGTTCGGGCAGAGGACCATCGTGGCCTCGAACAATTCCGCCGGGGCCTTGGACGGATCGCGGTAGGTCGGATCTTCCCAGATGATCACCTTCGGCTCTGCCGCATGGATCGCCTTGGCCCAGGCGACCAGCGGAGCCACGTCGGTCTGCTCGTGCGGCTCGTCGTGGATCAGCACTCCCAGACGATCGGGCGAGATCCCTTTCGTTCCGAGGTGACGCACCCACGCCGAGATCCACGCGCCAACGCGCCGCTCGAATTCCGACGTGTTGATCTTCGCGCCCGCAAAGCTTCCGCCCACAGAGAGGAAGACCATGTAGCGCCGGGCTTTGGGCCACTGCCCGATCCAGTCGTCGAACAGCGCAGTGTTCAGTTCCACCTTGGGTGGCGCGCCGTCGGTCACCTTGCAGTTGAGCATCACGCTCGCGTTGGCCCAGGGGGCGTT
>JBDKTH010001032.1:0-3066 GCA_039680305.1 Thermoguttaceae bacterium
GGGTTTTCTCGGATAGTTTCTGCCTCTCGCGCTGCATAGGGTTATTGCGTGCAAGAAGTCCCCTGAACGGAAACGGAGCTGGCAACGTTATGATCGACCGTATTGGAGAACTACTGGGCAAAGAAGCCGAATCCCTGCTGAACCATAAGTCGCAGACCGTACTGGCCTCGGATCTGCATCTGCCTGGCCCTGACTTCGTCGACCGGATCCTCGTGGCCAGCGACCGCAACGCGCGCGTGCTGGCCAACCTCGAGCGGATGTTCCGGCATGGACGCCTGGGCGGGACGGGCTACCTGTCGATCTTGCCGGTGGACCAGGGCATCGAGCACTCGGCCGGGGCGTCGTTTGCCGTCAATCCGGCCTACTTCGATCCGGAGAATATCGTCAAACTGGCGATCGAGGGGGGCTGCAACGCCGTGGCCTCCACGTTCGGCGTGCTCGGCGTCGTCGCGCGGAAGTATGCCCACAAGATACCCTTCCTGGTCAAACTGAATCATAACGAGCTGCTGACGTATCCAAACAAGTACGATCAGATCATGTTCGGCAGCGTCGAACGGGCCTACGACATGGGAGCCGCGGCGGTCGGGGCAACGATCTACTTCGGCTCGGCCGAATCGGACCGCCAGATCGTCGAGATCGCACAAGCTTTTGAAACGGCCCATGAACTGGGCATGGCCACGGTTCTCTGGTGCTACCTGCGCAATCCCGCTTTCAAGGCCGATCAGGACTACCACGTGGCGGCCGACCTCACCGGCCAGGCGAACCACCTCGGCGTCACCCTCGAGGCCGACATCATCAAACAGAAGCTGCCGGAGAACAACGGCGGTTACACGGCGTTGCACTTCGGCAAAACCAGCCCCCTGGTCTACGAGAAGCTGACTACCGACCACCCGATTGATCTATGCCGATACCAGGTGGTCAATTGTTACATGGGTCGGATCGGGCTGATCAACTCGGGGGGGGCCACAGGCAAGAACGATTTTGCCGAAGCCGCACGCACCGCGGTGATCAACAAGCGTGCGGGGGGAACGGGCCTGATCAGCGGGCGCAAGGCCTTCCAGCGTCCCATGTCCGAAGGCGTCGAACTGTTTCATCTGATCCAGGACGTCTACCTGTCCAAGGAAATCACCGTGGCCTGAGGTGTGCAGTGTCCCACGTCTCCGGCCATTGAAAGCCGCAGCACTACTTGCCGTTCCGTCCAGCCCTGGCACACACCTCTTGCTTGAGGCTCAAACGCGACGAATAATGGGACCTGGGCGGGGAACCTGTCGGCGAACGATGCCCCGAATTCTCATCACGAGGAGGGAAGATCATGCCACAGTTTGCGATTATCGAAGTCGACGACGGTCTGGCGGTTGCCGAGTTCGAAGCGGGAGCCACCCCCGACGAAGTGGCCGCAAAGCAGGGTGGCGTGCTCATCGATCCCGGCCCGTACCGAAGCTACGAAGACGCCTACGACGCCCTGCTGGCGTTGTCGAGCGAAGCCGAGGAGGAAGAGGAACTCCAGTAGCGTCATGCTTCCGTGACGCCAGATCGGTAGTGTGCCACTGCTTGCCTGAAGGGCAAGCAGTGTCTCCAAAGACACCGCCGAAGCGAAGCCGCCGCACTGCTTGCCCTCCAGGCAAGCAGTGGCACACGGACACGTTGGTGACACTGCGCTTCATAGGTGGATTGGCCGCTGATCGACGGCTAGTGTGGCCTCGCGCAGGGCTTCGGCGAGGGTCGGATGGGCGTGGCTGGTGCGGGCGAGGTCCTCGCTGGAGGCTCCGAACTCGATTGCTGCGGTCGCCTCGGCGATCAGGTCGCCGGCGCGGGGACCAAGGATGTGGACGCCGAGGATCCGATCCGTCTGGGCGTCGGCCAGGATCTTGATGCCGCCGTCGGTCTCGCCCAAGGTGCGTGCCCGGCCGTTGGCCAGAAACGGAAAGACGCCCTTGCGATACGCGCGGTTGGCCTTTTGGAGTTGCTGCTCGGTCTGCCCTACGCTGGCGATCTCCGGATGAGTGAAGATCACGGCCGGAATGGCCTGGTAGTTGACGTGCCCATAGCCGGTGACGAGTTTTTCCACGCAAGCGACGCCTTCGTCAGCAGCCTTGTGGGCGAGCATCGGCGGACCGATGCAATCGCCGATCGCGTAGACGCCTTCCGCGACGGTAGCGTAGTCGTCGTCGACTGGCACGAATCCCCGAGCGTCGAGCCGAATGCCGATCGATTCGAGGCCCAGGCCGGCCGTGTTGGGCACGCGGCCGACGGCCAATAGCACCCGATCGCACTCGATCGGCGGCTGCCCGACGCATTCCACCACGCACTGCTGGTCCTGCCGATGTGCCCGTTGGACGCGAGCCCCAAGGCGGAAGTCGATCCCCTGACGTTCGAAGATCTGCCGGGCCTGGTCGGCGATCTCGACGTCCATCTCAGGCAAGATCCGATCGAGGGCTTCGAGGACTGTCACTTGGGAACCGAGCCTGTTCCACACCGAGCCCAACTCCAGGCCGATATAGCCGCCGCCGATGACGACTAGCCGTTGGGGCACTTCCGGGTAGGCGAGGGCTTCGGTGCTCGTGCCGATCCGATCCCCATCCAACTCGACGCCGGCCAGTGACGCCGGGTTGCTGCCGGTGGCGATCAGGTAGTGGCGTGCGGAGAGGGACGTCTCCTCGTCGTTGTTCCGCACGATCAATCGCTTGAGGTCTTCGAAGTGAGCCCGGCCCTGATAGCGGGTCACTTTCTGGCGGCGGAGCAGTCCGTCGACGCCCCGCGTCAGGCCCTGTACGACCTGCTCCTTGCGTTTCATCATCGCGTCGAGGTCGAGTGACACGTCGCCCAGTTTGATGCCGTGTGTGGCCAGGCCTGAGCGGGCCTGGGCAAACAGATGACTCGACTCCAGCAGGGCCTTGCTGGGAATGCAGCCGATGCGGAGACAGGTTCCGCCCAATCGGGCGTGCTCGTCGACGCAGCCCACGTCGAGTCCGAGCTGTGCGGCCCGCAGTGCGGCGACGTAGCCCCCGGGGCCTCCACCGATGACGACCAAGTCGTGGCGTTTGTCTTCCATGGAGCGTGCCTGCT
>JBDKTH010001280.1:0-3515 GCA_039680305.1 Thermoguttaceae bacterium
TGCCGTTGTAGGTCTGCGGGCTGCTCCAGGTCGTGTACAGCGGCATCTGCTCGTAGAACGGCATCAACCGCATCCAGCCCGACACGAAAGCACGACTGCACTGCTGGCAGCTCCCAACCGTGGCCCCCGCCTTTTTCTGGGGGAAGCAACGATGGACGTCGGCATAGTTGTGCACGGCCAATGCGAGTTGCTTCAACTGATTCGAACACTGCCCCCGCCGTGCCGCCTCGCGCGCGGCTTGGACCGCGGGCAACAACAGCGCGATCAAGATCCCAATGATGGCGATCACCACGAGCAACTCCACGAGCGTAAACGCCCGGAAATCCCCTCGACACCGAACAGACCGCATCTCCATGCTTGCTCCTTATTCCGCAGATGACTGAAAGAGTACCGTCCCCCGTGGCTGGATATGAAAGCATACCTTGCTGCAGGGGGAATCTGGCACTTTAGACAGATCAAAAGCGTCGGTCAAGCAATTCGCCGCTGAATCTGGCACGCCATGGCCCGCGGTACGAAGATGTGAGGTTCATCCGGCTAAAGCGTACCGGGCTCTTGAGAAAGGTTGATCTGTTGGCTCCACTGAAGGGGTGTGTGAGGAATTTTTCAGACGGGAGAGACCAACATGTCCACGAGTCTGTTGTACCATGCGTTTGGCGTCCGCGGCTACCGTTATGTGCGAACGGAGTATCGGGAAGGGGGGGTTGTGATTGACCAGGATCCCAGCGAGTGGCGATGCGCGGCCTGCGGGAGCCGGGACGTGCAGCCGAAAGGGCGAGTCCGGCGGGAGTTCCGCACCGTTCCGATCGGGCGCAAGCCGGTGACGGTCGCCTTTCCCGTTCCACCCAGGAGAACTGCATAGTCGATTTTGGCGAACCGTAAGCTTCCTCGATTTCCGAGTGCCGTCCCAATAACCCTTCATCTCCCTGGTCACGTACGGACCATAGACAAGCTCCACTCGCCAGTTCGTCAGGTACTGCGAATCGATGACCATTGTCACGTAACGGTGTGATCCACGATGGCGGCCCACGACCTTGACGTTCTGGTAGCCGTCGCCCCACAAGGGAGGAAAACAGTAGACCTTTGCCCCGGGCTGAAAATGCTTGGAGCCCCTTCGCGTTTCGCGATCCCCCTCGCCGCCCGGTGTCTCCTCGCGGACGTTCGCGACCACGCACCAGACAGGCACAGGCTTACGCTGCCCACTCTCCGACATGGCAATGCTAACCTACCAGAAGGCATGGCCGTCGCCGTCTATGCCGAACGACCCGGGGTTGGACAACCGGGTATTCTACCAACGTCACCGCTGTTTATGCCACGCCGAAAACGACGGCGATCTGTGGCCGCGCCCTGCTGAGCGAACGCACCGCCAATCAATCGGACGCCTCGGAAAGATCAGGAGAAGGCCAGCCAAGATATTCCGTGTCCACGATCTCGAAACCAACCTCGCGACCGATCGCCCTGAGCGTCTCAACGTCGGATTCGCGGGTGTCACGGTAACACTCCATCAAAAGACGTGGCGTGAATCCATGGGAACGGAACAGGGCCGCACCGCGTTTCAAGTCGGGCTGCAGCGAGGAAACGGATACGACATCGTTACCCCAGCGGACCATTCCGGATGACGTGATACGCACAGAGACCGTTTGAACCCGCAGCGATCGCCAGGTCTTGACTCCCCAGACAGTAATGCCTAGCAAGAGAGCAAGAACCGCCGTTGCAGTCAGGCTAGATCGGAGGCTGAACTGCCATCTCGGTCGGCGTCTTCGGGATGTGGTTTCGAGTGGTGTCATCGTTCAGGTGTGCATTTCGCCCGCCCAATGGTTTTCCCGCCATCCTGTCCGCCAGGATTCCGTGAAACGCTCTACCGTTTCGTCGCTGGAGGCCTGTTTACCCTGATCCTGAGTACGGAGATAGCCATCGATCCAAGGAGGCAGACTATCAAGATGACATGCAATCCTCCGACGATGTATGTGCCGGCATTTGCGATGACCCGATTCAGCCCGATTCCAAGCAACCAAGCAGCCAAAGGGAAAAGAGGTACCACAGGCACGATTGATGTACCTCCCGAGTCTCCTTTCGCTTTCTTTTCCAGCAGCACGGCAGGAATCCACGCAAGCCACGCGACAGTGCAGAGGACAAGAAGGTGCCAGTTGTTCATCTCTTGGTTTGCCCTGGATCAACGAGCGTCCAACGCTTCGGCCTGTTCGTCGTCCGCAGGCTGACCGCCAAGGGCGACTTCGCGAGGGGCCGCTGTTGGACAGCGGGAGGTGATGGTCACCATAGTTCGATCACATTTGTCGGCGAAGCATACGCGGTCCGTATCATCCACCGGGCGAGCGGGATTGCCAACACGTTCAAGGCAAGCAGGGCAACGAGCAGGGCCCACGCCGTTTTTCGAAAACCTTTGTAGCCGATGACCGGGATGCCGACGGCAAGGCAGCAGGCCAGAAAGAGGCCCACCAGCAGGCCGAGCAGGGTTTGGAGCATCGGCTCTTTGTCCCCGAAGAAGGCTTCGGCCCCCGCGTTGAACAGCAGCGCCATCATGAACGGAAGAAGGATCAGGCCGATCCCCAGGAGCCCAAACAGAATCGCATTCCCCGAACGGTTCATCGAGATCGCCCCCTTTGTGGCTTGATGATTGTCCCGCCGCCACCCCGTCTGCACGAACACCCCGCTGATGGCGAAAACATCATCCCATTCTAAACGGCGTCGAGCCTCAAGATAAGAGTTGAAATTGGGCCAGCAGTTCTGCTAGGCTGCTTCCTGGCAGCCGGAAAAGGCGAGCCGATTAGATCTTTGACAATTGACGCTTTCGACAAATTGCCCTCGCGCTTCAGCGTACGGCCGTCAGGCCCGCCCCAAACGCCGCTTGAAGGCTGCACGCATGGCCCGTGCTCCTTGCAGAGCGCGGGCCAGGGACTTCCGGATCATGGAAACCATGCGAGGGGAGGTAAACATAGGTGGTTCATACCAGTCCGAACTACGTAGACACCCATGAATTATGCAACACCTCCCCACTTTCGTGGTAGTTCACTTGCGTCTTTTCGCATAGACGGAACCCTCAGGATAGCAGTCACTTGCGAATGTGCACCGCGACGCAAAATTTGCATCACAACACGTGACACTCTCCACAATTCTCTCCCTAACTCTGGGGTCCATCCGCCGAGCGCCGGCCGGCGGCGGAGGCGGTTTGCAGGATGATGCCCCCAGCCAGAGGTGAATGGCTCACGCGATCGTCCGTGCCCGTGCAGGTGGTCGGGACGAAAGGTGGGAATTGGGCCAACCGTTCTGCCAGGTTGGACAGAAATGGTTGCCTTACAGTTGATCTCTGGTGGTCATGGGACAGATCGCATATCCCCCTGGTGGTTCCAGCACCGCGGGACTCGATTGCGACAGCGGAGCCAGCTTCTGCAACGCTCCTCGCAAGAGGTGTGCGACTCGGCCGGTCGTAACCTGTTTATTACCTTCTACTTCCGGTTCGACTCATCGCGAGCCAAAACACCCTCAATTCAAAAACCGAT
>JBDKTH010000875.1:0-2902 GCA_039680305.1 Thermoguttaceae bacterium
TCGTCCAGCCGGTTCAGCATGGCGGCAAGCAGCCGAGAGGCGTGCCCTTTGCGCTGCTGGAGCGGATCGACGCCGAGGAGCTGGAGGTACCAGTGGTCGCGCCGCGCGTGGCGGTCTTTGAATCGGGCGATCTGCTCGTAGTACGATGAGAATCGCCGGAAGAAACCGAGGCCGACCGTCAGGGGCAGCGCAAGCACTCCGGTTCGCGCCATGCGCCACAGCGAGGCGTGGCTGTACTCGGCCGGAAGCCACACGGCGACCCCTTCCAACTCCGCGGAGGTGGCGTGGACTTCGCCGTACACGAGCCCGTAGCGAACCATGCTGCGGAACGAGCGAGCCAGGAGTCGCGGCCGCGCCGGAGCTTCGGGCAGGAGATGACGCAAGAGCGGGTCGTCATCAAACGCTCGGGTGAGCATCTGCACGGCCGCTTCCCGTTCCGCAGCCGCCAGACGCATGGGCTCGGCACGACCCGAATGCATCCTTCTTCCCCCTGCAAGATCAGGATGGACACTGTCTTTGCCTACCGTGGTGCAAGCTTGATCCGGTTGGGATTGTTCTTCCAGCCGAATCGCGAGGCGAGTTGATCGGCCGGCAACGTGAGTTGACCGGCCGGCGTCTGAATGATGGCGAGCAGATCCCGCGGTTTGTCGGATTCCGCGCGCCAGTTGCCATCGGCACTGATCATCACCAGCGCGTCGTGTTCGGCCAGGAGCACGCCGCGGAGCTGGCCGTTGGCCGCGTCCCAGAAGCGGACGGTGCGATCGTTGTTGCCGGCGACAAGGACCGCGCCGTTTGCGGCCCAGGTCACGTAGACGACCGGCGCCATCGCCCGCAGGTTCTGGACGGCCTTGTTGGCTCGCACATCCCAGAGTTGCACGGTATGATTGCTGCGTCCGGAAAGCAAGAGGCTTCCCCCTGGCTGCCAACTCAGTGTGGCCACATTCGGCGGGCTGCCGGGCAGGGAGAGGCTGGCCAGCGACTGACCGTTGGACGCGTTGAAAACCCGCACGGTGTCATCGGCGGTGCCACAGGCCAGGGCGAGGGTTCGCCCCACGCTGGACACGGCCAACGATTGCACGATCTGATAGGCTTCCAGGGTTCGGGCTTGTTGCCGCTTGTCGGGATCCCAGACATGAACCATCTGGTCGCTGCCGCCGGAAGCCAGCAGGCTGCTCGACGGAGTCCAGGCCAACGCGTTGACCGCTGCCGTGTGGCCTTCAAGGACCCCTTGGCTCTGGCCGTCGTCGTCCCAGAGCCGTACGGTCTTGTCGGCCCCGGCCGAGGCCAGCAGCTTGCCGTCGGGCGACCAGCTCAAGGTCGTGACGGTGCCCGTGTGTCCTTCCAGGGTTTTGCAGAGCTTTCCCGACTCGGTTTTCCAGAGCCGCACAGTCTTGTCGGAACTGGCCGACGCGAGGAGCTTGCCGTCTCGCGAAAAGGCCACGGTCGTGACGGGCCCCGTGTGGCCCTCCAACTTGGCGAGGAACTTGGCGGTGTTGGCATCCCACAGGGAGAGGACGGCCGTGCCGAGCCCGGTGACCACTGGCCGATTCGGCGAGGTCCAAACCGGAGGATGGGTCCCGCTGATCTCCACCGTGCGGATCGGTTTGGCCTGCGCCGGGTCCCAGACGACGAGTTCCGTGGTCGACAGGGCCAGAAGCTGCTGGCTCTTGGCGTGCCAGAGGATCTTGCTGGCCTGACTCGCCAGTTTGGCAGTGGGCTTGCCGGAGGTCATGTCCCACAGTTGGATCGGGAGGGACGGGTAAGCGGTGGCCAACCGTTTGCCGTCGGACGACCAGGCCAGCGACGTGCATGGGCCGGCCAGCTTGTGGACCTCCTTGCCTTCCGCCACCTCCCAGATCGTGGTCCCCCCACTTCCGCCGGTGGCGAGCCGTTTGCCGTCGGGGGCCCAAGCCGCGCTGGTGAAGCCGTCGTTGACCGTGCCGAGCGTGGTCGTGGCACTCGCTTGGGCCAGATCGAGGATCGACACCGGCATTTGCCGAGCGCAGATGGCCACATAGTTGCCGTCGGGCGACCAGGCCAGGCTAGAGACGTCCTGGCCAACCTCCAAGATCTTCTTGCCCTCCTTGCCCTCGCCCAGCCAGATCCAACCGCTCGATCCGCCCGCCGCGATGACCTTCGAGCCATCGGGCGACCAGGCCACATGATGGACATACGCCTCGAACCCTTTGAACAGCTGCGACTGGTCCCCCTTCTGCAGGTCCCAGAGTCGCAGCGTATTGTCGAACGAGCCGGCCGAGGCGAGCAGATTGCCGTTGGGCGCCCAGGACAAGCCGTAAACATAGTAGTTGTGTCCGACGAGTGCTCGGACAAGCTCGCCACTCTCCAGGTCCCAGATGCGAATCGTGCCATCAATTCCGCCCGTCGCCACATGACGGCCATCGGGGCTGGCCGCCAGGGAGTACATCGCCCCGCGGTGGCGGCGGCTTTCGAGCGTCCAGTTCGACACCCGCGGGACCGGCGTCGGTTGCGTGACCAACGCCCGAAGACTCATCCCCGTCTCTGCCGCAGCCTTGGGCGATTCAGGACGGGAGCCGCTCGCCGGCCCGCGTCGTCGAGGGTCGACTCGCTGACCTTCGACGGTGCCTGCCGCAAACAGCAGAATGACCAACACGACTGGAAAAGAGTGTTTCACGCTCATCGTCCTCCGAGGCCTCCCGTAGATTCGTGGTCCGCTTCAGTTCGACGATCGCTATGGCAGCTTCCGAGTGAATCCTCCCTTTCGCTAGCCGAAAGGCTCTGGCTTCCAGCATCTGCCCCCATTGTCGCCCCCACTTCGCCTGTGTCAACACCCTCCCGGGGGCTTGCGGCCTGCGAGGCGACCCTGTTACACTGACGAGAAATCTCGGGCGAGTTGGCTTCAGAACCTGTTTCAAAACCGGAC
>JBDKTH010000623.1:0-7295 GCA_039680305.1 Thermoguttaceae bacterium
TCGATTCCGAGCCGAGCGCGTGCGACCTGATGGACCGCCGCCACCTGACCCTGGCCCGCGAGGCGGAGATCCGCTTCGATCTGTTGATCCCGCGAGACACCGAGGCAGTTCTGCTGGTCGAGTACGAAGGGCACGAACATCTCGAGGTCCGGGCTCGCCTGCATCGAATGGTCGAAGAGATTTGTCGCCGGCAGCCGTTGGCGTTCGGTGTACGTCAGGCTTTTGAAGCCGCCGAAGTGGAACTGTTCTGGAACCTGGCCAGCAAGATCCAACCGGCCCTTTACCGCATGAAGGGCTCGACGCGACCGGTACCCGTGATCGAGGACATGGCCGTCCCGCCCGAGGTGCTGCCCGACTTCCTCGTGCGCATGCAGAACGTCCTCAAAAAACATGAGGTGACCGCCTCGCTCTTTTCCCACGCCGGGCAGGGCCAATTGCACATCCAGCCGTTCCTGGATCTGGCCGAAACGAGTGACGTGGAAAAGATGCGTCGCCTGGCGGATGACCTCTACGAAGAGGTGTTCGCCGTAGGCGGAACAATCAGCGGTCAGCACGCGTGCGGCCTGAGTCGCACCCCCTACATTCCCCGTCAGTACGGCGAGCTTTATGAGGTCTTCCGCCAGCTGAAGCAGATTTTCGACCCAAAGAATGTCTTCAATCCGGGGAAGATCATTGGCGATGATCCCGACCTGATGGTGCGCAACTTGCGGCCTTCGGTGGGACAGCCGCAGTCCCAGCCTGCGACTGAGGAGTCCGATGGATCGCCGAAGCTGCGGAATCTACTCGAACTGCAGCTCAACTGGAATCCCAATCAACTGGTTGACATTGCCCGGGCGTGCCACGGTTGCGGCGAGTGCCGGTCTCAGGCGAGCGACGTGCGGATGTGTCCGATCTTTCGCATCCTCCCTGCCGAGGAGGCGACCCCACGGGCGAAGGCCAATCTGATCCGCGGCGTGCTGGCCGGGCGCATGGCCCTGGACAGTCTGACGAGCAACGAGTTCAAGGCGGTGGCCGATCTCTGCGTGCATTGCCACATGTGCGTCCAGGAATGCCCCGCCCGCGTCGATATCCCCAAGCTGATGACCGAGGGCAAAGGGGCCTATGTGGCGGCCAACGGGCTCGATCTGAGCGACTGGGTCATGTCCCGGATCGAATGGTTCAGCATCCTCGGCAGCCGCATGAGCCGATTGACCAACTGGGCGTTGGGCAATCGTCAGATGCGATGGTTGATGGAAAAGTTCTTGGGGATCGCGCATGGACGGAAGTTGCCGCAAGTCGCTTCACGCAGTTTCTTGCGGCGTGCCGCCCGGCGGCGACTGACCAAGCCCACTCGTCGTAGCGGCCAGAAGGTGGCCTACTTCCTCGACACGTACGCCAACTACCACGACCCGCAACTGGCCGAAGCGGCCGTGGCCGTGCTGGAACACAACGGCGTGTCGGTGTACGTCCCTCCCGATCAGAAGCAGGCCGGCGCAGCGGCCATCGCCTGCGGCGACCTCGACCTTGCGAGACGCCTGGCACGCCATAACGCGACGTTGCTGGCCGAGGCCGTCCGGCAGGGTTACCACATCGTCGTTACCGAACCGGCGGCCGCAGTCACCTTGATCCGGGAATACGGCTACCTGTTTGACGACGACGACGTGCGGCTGGTCGCACAAAACACCAGCGAAGCGTGCACCTACCTGTGGAAGATGCACACCACCGGCAAGCTGCAACTCGACCTGCGGCCGATCAACGCTACGCTGGGCTATCACATGCCCTGCCGACTCAGGTCACTCAATGTCGGTTCGCCGGGAGAATACCTGCTGCGACTCATCCCGGGCCTGACTGTGTATCACTGCGAGGAAGGCTGCTCGGGCATGGCTGGCACGTTCGGCCTGCGCCGCAAGAACTACCGCGCTAGTCTTCGTGCTGGCTGGGACTTGATCTGCCGGCTCCGCGATCCGGATATCCAGGCCGGCACCACGGAATGCAGTGCCTGCAAAATCCAAATGGAACAGGGGACGACCAAGCCTACCGTCCATCCCCTCAAGCTGCTGGCGATCAGCTACGGACTACTACCGGAGGCGGTCCACCTGCTAACCGCCTCTACCGAGGAACTCATCGTCACATAACCTCGGACCGCGGGACGGCTGGCTGGCACACGTCAGGGGTCACGAAATGCGTGTGCTGGCGGGCGAGCCGTATCCTGCAAGTTGCCCAATCCCCCGACCTTTTGTCACTAATATACACATGAGCAATCAGCCTTGGTATCACGACGGTTTACGGTTTGAGTGCATTCCCAGTTGCGGTCGCTGCTGCACAGGAGAGCCTGGCTACGTCTGGGTGACTCAAGACGAAATCGAGGCTTTGGCGACCGCCGGCGGCATGGAAGTGGCCCAGTTTGAGGACGCGTTTGTCCGTCAAGTCGGTAATCGCAAAAGCCTCGTTGAGCATCCGAACGGTGACTGTGTGTTCTTCGACAGCGTAGCCCGCAAGTGCCTGATCTACGTTCTTCGCCCCCGTCAGTGCCATACATTCCCCTTTTGGGACTCAAATCTGCGTACGCCCGAGGCGTGGGAAGACGCATGTGAGATGTGTCCCGGGTGTGGGCAGGGGGAATTGATCCCCTTGGACGATATACTAGCCCGCAAGAGTCGGATAAAGATCTAGTAATAGCGAGGGGCTGTTTCTGCCGAATCTTCCGCTTTTGCGGTCTAGCTGGAGTTTTCGGTCCGCGTTGGCCGATAAAGGGGTTGTCGCCTCAAGGCGGTTTCCGAGCATGGTGCGCATGGGCTGTCGCCCGGCATCACGGCGGGATTCGCGTGTTTCGCGTTAGTCTTTATAGCACAGGGACTTACGGTGAAGACCGAACCCTGAAACCCTCCTCTGGCGACTAAGATCTTTGACAATAAGGACTTACTGATTCCCGCCACCCTCAGGTTCATTTGGTGAGGTCAGTCGGCATAAATGGCCCCCAGGCAACCAGAAAAATAGTTAAGCCGACCGTTTGATCTTGACTCTACTCGTTATGGCGTCTACACTTGGAGCGATGCTGGGTTGTTCTGTGGGGACAGTCCTTGACTGGTCCAGCGAAGGCTCTCACGGGAGAATCGAGTCGTGACCAAGAAAGAAATCGTCAGGACAATTTCGGAAGAGATCGGGCTGACGCAGCTCAAGACGAAAGAGATCGTCCAGAAGACCTTCGACGCGATCGTTGAAGCACTGGTCGAAGAAGGCCGCATTGAGCTACGCAACTTCGGTGTCTTCGAGGTGAAGCGGCGTGCCCCCCGCAAGGCTCGCAACCCGCGCACCGGCGACAAGGTGGAGGTCCCCGAGAAATTCGTGGTGACCTTCAAGCCGGGCAAGGAGATGGAGGAGCGAGTCCGCGAGCTGGAGCGGCAAGCTGCCGCCCGGAAGGCGGCTGCCGAATCCATGCCGGCGACGGCCGTGCCGGAAACACTAGGAACCGTAAGCGGTTACAACTCGCCTCCTGCGAATCCTTGACTTTTGTCCGCGGTCGGCTGACCGCGACGAGCCACAATACACCACTACACGCGTCTCGCCGCATCTCGGTTTTGAGCAGGAACTTCTGACCCAACTGCTCGCGGCGGTGAGGCGGCCTCGATGCATCGCCTTCATCGGTTGAATCGCATCCCGTCTCTGTCGCTTCAAGGCACCCACTACAAAACACTTTTCGACAAATGACTTGGGCCGTCAGCGGACCGGTGTCTATCTGTCCGGCGGCCCTTGGCCAAGGTTCTACCCGTGCGCACCTGCGCCGTGGCAAATCGTGACTCAGGGAGGAGTTGTGTCATGCGCAAACTACTTATGGCGATCGTCTTGGGGATGCTGCTGAGCACCTCCGTCGGTTGCTTTATCCCGGCCTATTCGGGCGACCCCAATCGGCGTGTGCCGCAGTTGATCTACACGTCGGAAAACCTCCGGCTGTTGCTCGATGAATGGGAACGGATCTGGTTCCTTGATCAACCCGATCACCAGACACCGTATCGTACCCATGGCGGCATTATCTGAGCCCCACTGCGGACGGTTGCCTGTTGGCCGTCGGGCCGCTACATTGCAGATTGCAGGCCGCGCGAGCGCCCTGGTTTGTTGTCACTGCTAGCGAGCCCTCAGGTCCATCGTGAATGCTGCTGCCGTCCGTCTTGAGGTTCAACTGGGCCGTCTGCGCTTAGCTAATCCGGTCATGGTCGCGTCAGGGACCTTCGGATATGCGCGCGAGATGGCTGGCCTGATCGAACTCCACCGTTTGGGTGCCATCCTCCCGAAAACGATCACCCAAAAGCCACGCCCGGGAAACGCCCCTCCACGGACCGTTGAGACCTGCGGAGGGATGCTGAACTCCATCGGCTTGGACAACGACGGCATCGACGCCTTTGTCGAGCGTCAGATGCCCTATCTGGCAAGCCTTGGCACGGCGATCGTCGTCAGCATCGCTGGCAAGAGTCACGATGAGTTCGTCGAAATGGCGGCACAGTTGGAGGGCGTGCCGGGAATTGCGGCGTTGGAGTTGAACATCTCCTGCCCGAACGTCAGTGGCGGAATCGATTTCGGCACCAATGCCAGCATCTGCGAGAGAGTCGTCGCAGGGGTGCGCAAGGCCTGTTCGCACCCGATCCTGGCGAAACTGACGCCCAACGTCACCGACATTACGGCCATCGCCCGCGCGGCGGAAGCCGGCGGGGCCGACGCGATCAGTCTGATCAACACGGTGCTTGGCATGGCGATCGATTGGCGCAAGCGGCGGCCGCGGCTGGGGAACATCCTCGGCGGTCTGAGTGGTCCGGCGATCAAGCCAATCGCCTTACGGGCCGTCTATCAAGTTGCCCGCGCGGTCAAGGTTCCCTTGGTCGGCATCGGCGGGATTGCCTCGCTCGACGATTGCATGGAGTTCCTGGTCGCCGGGGCGACCGCGGTCCAGATCGGCACCGCGAACTTCTACAACCCGCAAGTGTCACTCCAGATCATCGACGCCCTGCCCGGCGCGCTGGCCCAACTGGGCGCGACGTGCGTCGCAGACGTTGTCGGCACGCTCCGATGCGGCCAGCCGGCGCCCAAACCGACCTCGTGCTGATCGGATCCACGATTCACCAATCACCATCTCCTGAGTCTTTACCACCGCTCACAACCATGCGAGTTCTTTCCGGCATTCAACCAACGGGACGGTTCCACTGGGGCAATTACTTCGGTGCCATCCGGCAGTACATCGACCTCCAGGACGTCGCCGAGCAATCGTTTTACTTCATTGCGAATCTGCACGCGTTGACCACAGTTCGCAATGCGGCTCAGCTCAAGCAAAACACGCTCGACGCAGCGATCGACCTCCTGGCCTTGGGACTCAACCCCGAGAAGGCGGTCCTCTTCGTTCAGTCCGATGTGCCCGAGGTCTCCGAACTCTGCTGGCTCCTGATGACCGGTACCCCGATGGGGCTGCTGGAGCGGTGCCACGCCTTTAAGGACAAGAAGGCCAAGGGCCTGACGGCCGACGCAGGACTGTTCGCCTATCCGGTTCTGATGGCCGCCGACATCCTCGCCTACGATTCCGACACGGTGCCCGTGGGCCAGGACCAGGGGCAGCACGTCGAGGTCTGCCGCGACCTGGCGGCGAGCTTCAATCACGAGTTCGGCGAAGTGTTCGTGCTGCCCAAGGCCAAGATCCTCGATTCCTCGGCCAAGGTGCCGGGCACGGACGGGGAGAAGATGTCGAAGAGCTACAACAACACGCTGGAGATCTTCGAGGAGCCCAAGGCCCAACGCAAGAAGATCATGCGGATTGTGACCGATTCACGCCCCATGGAACAGCCCAAGGAGCCGGACGACGACCACCTCTATCAGCTCTACTCGCTGTTCGTGGGCGAGGCGGAGCGGGATGCCATGGCGGCAATGTACCGGCGCGGCGGGTTTGGCTACGGTGAAGTGAAGAAGGCCCTGGCCGATGTGTCGGAGCACTACTTCGCCGAGGCCCGCGAGCGTCGCAAGGAGCTGGAGTCGCAGCCCAAGCGGGTCCGCGAGATTCTCGGCGACGGCGCCGCGGCCGCTCGCAAGAACGCGTCTGTGGTCCTCGCGAGGGCCCAGCGGGCCTGCGGAGTTGGAGTATGAGTCTGCAGCCGCCGGCGGCGTTCCGTTGGGGGCCGTTGGTTCTGGGACTTCCCGCCGGCGTCGTTGTCGGACTGCTCGTCGCCTGGCTGGCCGTGCCCCTTCAGCGACACTTTGCCCCGTGGCTGTTCTTTCCCGTGCTGATCGGACTCGTGGTGGGAGCAACGCTCGTCGCCCTGGTGCGTCTGAGTCAGGTCGGTCACCGGCGGACCATCCTGCTATTGGCCTTCCTGGCCGCCCTGACAACGGTCATCGGGCAGCACTATCTCAGCTATCACTACGTCCGGGCACTTGCTCGGGAAGAGGCCCAGCGTCATCCGGAAGCCTCACAGCTGGCCCCCATGTTTCTTGGTCGTCCGTCGGCCCCAAACTCCTTTGCCGAGTTCCTCGCCTCGGAGGCGTCACGAGGACGCCGGATCGGTCCTTACACGGCCCATAATAGCCTTGCTTGGCTGAGTTGGGGACTCGATGGCCTGCTGGTGCTTTGCGCGGCGCTGAGCCTCGTGATGCCGGCCCTGAAGCGTCCCTACTGTAATCGTTGCCGAAGCTGGTTTCGCACGACGCGTACCGGCCAAATGGACATCCCGACCGCTCAATGTCTCGCCAAGCTACTGGAAATGCCGCCCCCCGAAGGACTCCGATCTGCCCGCTACCGGCTGGTTGCCTGCAACGGCGGCTGCGGCCCGACGGGTTTCGAATTGTGCTGGGACACGCCAGTCACTCGTGTATCTCCGATCTGGGTTTGGCTCGACCTTGAGCGTCGCAATCAAATCGTTGCGATCCTGGACGACGCCGCTCAGGAAACGCGGGAACCGTTTCAAATCCAGCCAGATGGCGAGGCAGGTGAAGGTACCATGCAACAAGCCCCTCGCCCCTAGTTATTCCTGGACAGGTCTTAAGAAAGGGGGGAGACGGACGATCGCGTGAGCCATTCTCCTCTGGTTGGGGGCATGATCCTGCAAACGGCCTCCGCAGCCGGCCGGCGCTCCGCGGATCACCCCCAGGTTTAGCGAGAGAATTGTGGAAAGCCTCACGTGTTGTGATGCAAATTTTGCGTCGCGGTGCACATTCGTAAGCGACTGCTATCCCGATAGTTCCATTTAGGCGAAAAGACGTAAATGAACTAACCCGAAAGTGGGGAGGTGTTGCATAATTCATGGGTGTCTACATAGTTCGGATAGGTCTGTACCACCTATGTT
>JBDKTH010000198.1:0-2716 GCA_039680305.1 Thermoguttaceae bacterium
CGCCGTTGGTCGTGGATTGCCAAGCGTCAAAGGCTCGGCGGATTCTCTCTTTCTAGTAGCTCAATTCTCCAAGTTATTCTTGGACGGGTCCTTATCGACAGCTCCCCTCACCCCGGCCCTCTCCCGGTGGGAGAGGGGGTTCGGGCAAGGCATCGTCCTCGGCCGGCTCGTCGCGACTGCGGGAGAAGTAGCGCACGGTCGCGGCGCCGGCGACAAGGACGACGGAGCCGGCAGCTAAGACGGGCATGCTGGCGGGCATCGCGATAAGCAGGGCGCCGACCGTGCCAAAGCCCATGCCGGCCAAGAAACACAGGAAGGTCCCGAAGATCCCCTCCTCTCGGCTCGCGGCCATGCCCGATCCGGCGATCGCACCGAAGATGAGACCACCGATGGCCGTCGCCACCAGCTCCTCCATATCGCCTTGCCCTTGAGCCGCCTCGAGGGCACCCATCCGCAGCGCCGCGGTAATCACGACGGCTAGCGTCATCAGCAACAGGAGCGAAGCCAGGGAGCAGACGGCTCGGCCAGGCGCACGATCACCGAGGTTGGAAAGTTTCATCAGAAGTTGCGTTCCTTGAGAAGCTTCCCATCCATCCGGTTGCCCAACTGCTGATAGACGTCCAGGGCGATGACCTCGGCAATCGCGTGGAGCGAGCCGTCGCCAAAGAGGAAGTTGGTAACCCCGGTGTGATTGGAGCCGAATCCGCCGACGGCGAGTTTCGCTTTCTCGCTGGCGCCGGCCTCCGGCTGTTCGGCCGGAGTGTCGGGCGTGCTTCGCCAATAGCCCATTTTGCGAGGGTCCGTCGTATTGAGCGGAGCCCCCGTGTTGCGCAGCGTGGCCCGGGTGCCCGATATCCAGCCGAGATCCTGGGGCGTGATCGTCTTCTCGCCGATGAAGATCGTCTGGGCGGCCCCGTCGGGAATGTCCCGGCTGCGGAGTTGGCTGTTGAGGAAGAACGCGCCGCGGTTGTCCTTGTCGATCGGCGATTCCACGTCATGGTGACAGGCGGCATAGTTGGTCGCCCAAACCACTTCGTTCACGCGCTCCGTCATTCCCACGAGCGTCCCTGGATCCGTGGGGGCGTCGAACTCCGGCGGCGGAGCCATCATCCCCGGATCCTCGGCCATCCCCGCGGGCTTCGCTCCGGTAGGGACTTCGCTTCTCCCGGCTTCCGAGGGGCAGTTGAAGCAGGAGATCTGAACGCCGCGGACATTGGCGTTCTCCTTGTCGTAGGCGCCGTGGGCAAAGTCGACATGCCGGAACGTGACCGACTCCTCTACGTAGGGCAGGAGTTGCACGAGCCAGCTCATGTGGTAGCCGACCTGTTCATTGCGGACCGGGCCGGTCGGGTTGGCCACCCCGGAGGGCAGCACCTCGTGGGCTGATTCGTAGTTCTGCACGGCCACGCCCAGTTGCAGGAGGTTGTTGGCGCACTGGGCGCGGCGGGCCGCTTCCCGCGCGCTCTGGACCGCCGGCAGCAACAGGGCGATCAAGATCCCGATGATGGCGATCACGACCAGAAGCTCGACCAGGGTGAACCCCCGACGGTGGTTGACGTTCATGATATCTCGCTCTCCTGACTTGGCCTGCGTCATGGCGATGGTGGCCGGTGACGGTTGTTTGCGTGAATCAAGGCACATGGACCACGGCCTCTTTGGTTTGTCGGGCCCGATGCTCGGGATGGTTGGGGAAATCGGCCTGGACGCGGACCTGCCGTGCGTTGGGCGAGTCGGCGACCGGCTGGACCTCGATCCGCACCACGGCGGCGTTGTGCGCGTCGAGCTGTTCGGCCGCGAGCGTCCAGGTTTCGCCGCGATAGGCGGAGTCGGCCGCCAACCGTGCGGCGGCCCGTTCCAGGCCGGACTCGGCCAGCCAGGTGGCCTGGATCCGCCAGGCCGACGCCTCCACGCTGTCGCGTTGGGCGATCATCGTGCGCACGAGCGTCAAGAAGATCGTCGCGGCGACCACCAGGCAGACGATGGCGACCACCACCGCCGCGCCGCGCCGCGGGGCTCGGCCTCCGTTCGTTCGGTTCAGTCCAGCAGGCAAAGTCATGGTTTCTCCACGGCCTGGGGTTTGGCAAATCGCAGGCTCTTTCCCAGCACGGCCTCGATCGGCGGGTGAAGCAAGGCCGCCTTGACCGATTGCCCTGCGACGGGCGCGATGCGCAGGCAAAGCACGGTGGGCGCGACGCCGTCGCGTGGCCCGATCGTGGCGGCGACCTCCGAGGGGAGTCGATACAACTCCCGCTTGCGGATCTGGCCGTCGCTCACCTCGGTGCGCAAGAGCCCGCCCCGCTCCGCGTGGTACTGGACCTCTCGACCGCCGGCACACTGCAGTTTCCAGCTTGGCGCCGTCGCTTTTTGGGGGGCGTCGCCTTGCGGGCCGGGCCAGTCGCGGGCCGTGTGGACGTCGTCGCGAAACTGCTCGGCCAGCCGGGCGAAGCTGGCAAACTGATGGGCTTGCGCACGGTTCTCGCGGTCCAACCGCATCAGCGCGTACAGGAGGCTGACGGCCATGCCCAGCATCACCGACCCAATGGCGATGACCACCAGCAGTTCCACCAGCATATAGCCAGAACGTCGTTTCATATTTGCATCCCGTCCAGTTCAACAACGCTAAGTCCGGACCGAAGGAAGGGGATGAGAACCACGGAGGCACGGAGGACACGGAGAAGAGGAGAACCACGAAAAACACCAAATACACGAAAAGGAA
>JBDKTH010000979.1:0-7428 GCA_039680305.1 Thermoguttaceae bacterium
GAGCCTCTTGGTCAACCCCGGGCCGATTTTGCGCGGGGTGCGCTGCGTGCCGCCCAAGCCGGGATAAAGGACCAGGCCCGCCTCAGGAAATCCGAGGCTCGTGTGGGCCGCTACGATGATCCGGTCGCAGGCCAGCGCCAATTCGAGACCGCCGCCCAGGGCCAGGCCGTGCACGCAGGCGACCACCGGCTTCGGGGCGCGATCGATGGCGTTGAACAAGTCGTGGCTGGCCTCGCTGAAACGGACAATCCGTCCCAGGTCGCCGGCCTCGATGTTCCGGAGGAAGAACTTGACGTCGGCCCCGCTCACAAAGGCCCTGCCCGCACCGGTAAGCAACAGACCGTGGACTTCGCCATCGGCCATCGCTTGACGCACGGCCTGATGCAACTGGAACACGACCGCCGGATTCAGGGCATTGAGCGCGTCCGGGCGGTTGATCGTGAGCTTGGCGATTCCGTCCACCGTTTCGAAGGCAACGAGCGACGAGGCTTGGGGCGTGGAAGACATGCGTATCCTTTCGCAAATGGTTGGGGTGCAATTCCCGGGATCATCATTGAATGGACGCCACCGTGACAACAACGACTGCCGCAAAACTGTTTCCGCTCCCGCTGACCCCGTTTGAATACTATTACTGGTGCGACGACCGGCCGGAGTACCCCACGATGTATCCCGTGGAATTCTCCTTCTCCGGCGTGCTCCAGCGAGAGCCGCTGGCGCGGGCCTTCCATGCCGCCTTGGCCCGACACCCAATGCTTGATTCGCGGATTGGGGAGGGGCCTGACGGGCGTCCCTGCTGGATCGGCAGCGATGGCCGGATGCCGGAGATCGACAGGGCTCCCGAGGGCGCGCCGATCACGCATCCCCAGGGGGAATTCCTCGACCTGCGCACTTCGCCCGGGCTTCGCATCTGGGTGCGCCACGCCAGCGACACCTCGCGTCTGATCTTCCAGGTGCACCACGCCTGCTGTGACGGGATCGGCGCCCTGCGATTCATCGAGGATGTCATGGTCCTTTACCATCAGGAGATCGTCGGCCAGGAGCGAGCTGTTGCGCTGCGTCCGGTGGATGTGGAACTGTTGCGGCATCGCGGCGATTTCCCGCCGGTCGAAGGCTGGCGTGCCGTGTTGCGGGACTGGTACGTTGGGGCCCGGCTGTGGGGAGAGATCGTTCTGCACAAACCGGCTCCGCTGAGTCTCCCTGTCGCCACGCCAGGCCAGGCAGCCACCCCGCCGCCGTTCCTCAGCTTTGAGACGCAGACCCTCGATGCGGCGATGGTGCGCCGGTTGCGGGCGAAGGCCGGCTCCCTGGAAATGACGATGAACGACCTGCTGCTGCGCGACATGTTTTTGACCATCCAGGAATGGAACCAGCGGCATGGCCAACGAGGGAATCCCTGGCTGCGGATCAACATGCCCGCCTCGATGCGCGAGCGCGACGACCAGGCGATGCCCGCGGCCAATCTGCTCGGCTTCAGTTTTCTCACCCACCGGGCTCGCGAGTGCACCGACGCGGCGAGGCTGCTGGCCCGCATTCACGAGGAGACCGAGGCGATCAAGAACTGGCGATTGGGGTGGTACTTCCTCGGCGGGCTGGCCGCCGCCAGCGGCATCCCGG
Organism: Thermoguttaceae bacterium; assembly: GCA_039680305.1. Classification (GTDB taxonomy): domain Bacteria; phylum Planctomycetota; class Planctomycetia; order Pirellulales; family Thermoguttaceae; genus JBDKTH01. The sequence continues at coordinate 1,615 of JBDKTH010000979.1, forward strand.
GCATGGTGCCCTGGTTCCTCCGGCGGAATCGCTCCTTCGCCACCGTCGTGTTGAGCAACCTGGGACGCGTCCTCAACCGGGCTCCCTTGCCGCGCGAAGGTCGGAAACTCGTCTGCGGCGACGTGGTGCTCCAGCGGGTTCTCGGGGTGCCTCCGGTGCGTCATCTGACCCGCGCCTCGATGGCCGTCGTCACCTATGCCGATGAGACGACGTTCAATCTCCGGTGCGATCCCCGTCTATTCACCGTTGAACAGACGCGTCGGCTTCTTGCCGACTACGTCGCCCGGTTGGAAGCAACCGGGCGACGCGAGAAGTAGGTTAGGGCCCGCGACACAACGAGTCCGGCGATGGCGCGTCATCGGACTAGCGTGCGTTGAAGACAGCAAGCCGCGCGGCGAAGACCTGCGACTTGCTGTTCTTCGTCCATGTCCCGTGGCGTCAGTCGCTTTATACCAGCGGTGACTTCCTCCAGCCTTTTGATGTTTTCACCCACAAGGCCGAGTTGTCGCCGTCATCGACCCAGCGCACCTCGCCCACCTGCCCCTCCTCGGGCGCGGGCGGCTTTGGTTGGGGCGTCAGACGAATGCCGGTGCCAGCCAAGTTCAACGGGGGCCGGTTGACGTTGTCGCCCGAGGGCAAGCGATTCTCGAATCCGCCCAGAAAATTGTAGCCGGTTGTCGCCAGGATGCTCGCGCCCTCCATATCGCCGTCGAACGCCTTTGCGAGCATGTGCCCCTTGTTCGCAAAGAGTTCATTGCCGATGTAGTTGCCGTATTTTCCCTCGGATGTGATCAGGAAACCGACGCCTCCGTTGTCTTTCGCCCAACGGCTGTAATAGACGCGGCACTGCATGATCGACTGGTGCGGCTTGGTGATGTAAAAGCCGGCGATCGTCGGCGAATCGGCATAGCACTGGTTGAACGTGTTGTTCGATCCGTTGCAATAGAAACAATACTTCATCGGCCCCTGCACCGGGTCGACGTTCCACACGTGGATCATGGTGAACCAGTTGCTGCCCATGTCGCTCCGCACGCCGATTTCATAGCCGATGACGTGCGCCAGCATCACTTTACTATCGCCTCGTTCGTAATGGATGCCGATACTGCCGGGAGCGTATTTGGTATCCGTATCCACGTCGCAGCGGACACGTGTGAGGTTCGTCTCGTAGCCGCCCTTGAGCAGGTGAATGCCCTTGTAGGTGCAGTTGTGCACGACAAGGTCGGCGATCTCCAGGCGATGCAGTTTCTCGACGCGCAGGCCGGTGAGCGGCTGGCGTCCGCCATCGATCACGCCCCCGCGAATCCACCCCGCCGTGCCGCTGAACGTGGACTGTTTGCCGCCGCCCTTGATGACGACCGCGTCTCCGTCGAATTTCGCCTTCGCGAGAATGACCGCGTTGGGTGTCATGACGAGGCTCACGGAGACCGGCAATCGCAGCGGCTTGCCGATCTCATACACCCCGTCGCCTAGTTCGAACGTGCCGCCGCCGCGCTGTTCGAGCGCGGCAAGGCGATGGGTGAACTCTTCATGCCAGTCTTTGCCGGGAGTCTGGGGCGTCTCCGGAGAAGCCGCCAGGACCGACTCGGTTGCGCCGACAACCATCGTCGTGCCCGAGACGCCCGCCAGTGCGCCCAGGCCAAGTGCGTTTTGCAGCAAGGTGCGCCGCGTTGTCGTCATGGGGCAAGACTTTTCTTTCCGCTCTTTCCGCATCATCTGATCTTTCCGAAACCAATCGTTCCCAGTTGCCGTGAACCCGAAACCATTCCAGGCTTGTCGATTCAGCCATAGTACCATCGACTCCCCCCGTGTCGAAGGGGCGGTCCAGAAATCGGGTTCATCCGGCTGACGGGCGCCTGGGGCTCTGCCCCTGGTTGTTCCACACAACTTGGCTTCTAGGTCATGTCCCTCCGGGCAATTCCGTTGACTGACCGCGCAGCGGTCGAGGGACGTAGCCGTGGGCGCGAGCCCACGGAATCGTGGTGCCAATTCGTCGCAAAGCCGCGTAGCGGCGACGTTGTGTCCGTTTGCCGTCGTCGCCGCTGCGCGGCTTAGCGAACCTCGGGGCGGTCTGCTTTCCGTGGGCTTGCGCCCACGGCTACGTCCCTTGGCCGCTTCGCGGCCCTCAAGTCTCAGAACCGATGGCAATCTCAAAACACGCTCTTAGGCGTGCACTGCCGCGCCACAATCGACGGTCAGCGTTTCGCCTTGGACCATGTCGCTCAAGGGGCTGGCCAGGAAGAGCACGGCGTCGGCCACGTCGGCCGGGGTCAGAAAGCGGTCGCCGGTCATGTTGCGCAACTTGCGGGTCGCTTCGAACAGCTCCTGACTGCGGGGGATCTTGCGGGTTGAATCGGTGTCGACCAGGCCCGACTTGACCACGTTCACGTTGATCCCCCGGTCGCCCAACTCCATGGCCAAATGACGGACGCAGCTCTCCAAGGCGGCCTTGGAACTGCCGATCATGCCGTACATCGGCAAGGCCAGGTGAGAGCCGTGGCTCGACAGGGCGATCACCTTCCCCCGGCCGCTGGCCCGCTCCATCAGCTTCAGGCCTGACTGGACGAGGTAGATCAAGGCGAGCACGTTGGTCTTCATGGTCGCCTCGAAGTTGCGGACGGTGGAGGTCAACAAGGGGCGGAACCCGCCGGTGGCCGCGTTGCTCACCAGGATGTCGAGCTTGCCGAACTCCTCGTCGATGAACGCCATCATTGAGGCGACGTCGTCCTGCTCGCTGACATCGGCCTTGACCGTGGCCACCCGGCGACCCATCGCCTGGATTTCAGTGGCGACCTCATTGGCCGCGGCCTGCGACGTCACGTAGTTGACGATCACATCGGCCCCGGCTTCGGCCAGACGCAGGCAGCACGCCCGTCCAATCCCCCGCGAACCGCCGGTTACCAGAGCTACGCGTCCTGTCAAGTCGATCATAGGTGTCTCCCAAGTGCGGAAAGGGGGTTCAGGGTTCAGGGTTCAGTCGCGGGGGGTATTGAGCAGTTAGTGTGTCCATCGATTCCGAAGCGAAATCCTGAACCCCGAACCTTGACCCCTTGATGGCCACGACCGCTACCTCGCCTTGCCTCGTCTTGGCCATGCGAAGCGTCAGGGGAACGTGACTCGTGCATTGCAGTCCATGCGTGGCGTCGGGGAGGATCTCGATCTGGCGAGGATAGAAACGCTCGCCTCGGTTGATGGCTTTGTAGACGGCTTCCTTGGCCGCCCAGAGAAGCGACGCCCCATGCGGCTCGCCGCGGTGGCGGAGCCAGTGGCGTTCGGCGGGGGTGAACCACAGGTCGGTGAAGCCGTTGCCGAAGACGACCGGCTCTACCAGGTCGACGCCGACGCGCAGGGTCGGCGTGCTGGTCAGGGCCACGAGCACACCACGCTGGGTGTGCGAGATCGACAGCGACCAGGGGAGCACCTGCCCGGCGATCCGGATCCGGGGAGCGAGCCGACGCTGACCGGACTCGCCGGAATCGATCTCCACCCGGCCACGCTCGACCGTGGGGAAATCCAGGCGGTTGGCCACGACGTAATCGGCCACCAATCGCTTGGCCAACATCCGGCCCGCCAGCCAGGTCGCGCGGCGGGCGCCAGCTCGCAGTTGGGCATAGACCAACTGTTCACGCGGCGTCAACCATCGGTGCTCGCCCCCCGGTGTTTGGAGCCGGTGAAGCTCCTCAAGCGTTGCATAGTGGCACACGCAGGCGTGGTCGACCATCAAACGCCCCCTTCGCCGACGAGGATCGTGCGATAGCCCTCCGCCGCCAGGATCACGCTGCCGTCCGCGCCAAAGAGCGTGAAGTCGAAGCGGCTATGACGCCGCTGGCGACCGCGGAAGTAGAGTCGCAAGGTGCAGTTCTCCCCTTCACGGGGCAGCCGAGCCAGTTGCAGGTGGTCAAACCCATGAGGCACCTCCAACGCGCCGGCAAACTGGAGGAAGATGAAGTTCCCGCAGGAGTAGACGCAGGCGTCCAAGACGGCCACCGGGAGGAGCCATCCTTCGGGCGAACGCGGCCCGGCCAATCCGCGTGGCGACGGTGCGGCGATCTGGCCAAACGCTCCGTCATACTGGCAGCTATACTGCTTCAGCACCCGCAGCGGTTCGCCATGGTACATCGGCCCAGCTTCCGGGTATTGCTGTTCAAACCAACCGATCGCCGGCTGGCCAGGAGGCGGGGCGGTCAGCGAAAGGGGGGCATCGGCCAGGTGCACTACCCCTCGGGCCAACGGCCGATCGGCCTGGATCACGCGATCCTTGCGGTCCCGCAGTTCACTCGTCAGGGCACAAGATAAGCCGTCGGCCGTGGGCGTTACCGTGACCCGCGTCGTGACGGGCCGATCCGTGTGGAACAAGAGCCCGTTGACGATCTCCACGTTGCTCAACGCCACCACCTGGCGGCGAGGCTCCCACAGCGAGGCCGCCTCGACCAACGACTCGAGCATGACCACTCCGGGAAGGAACGGCTTGCCTTTAAGCCGATGCTCCAGGAGGAATGGATCGCGAGTGGGGTCGAAAAGGACCTCCGCCACCAGGCCGCTCTCCTGGGATTGCACCGCCGCAATCAGCGGACGCCCCGTGCCCGCGGCGGGCGTCGCGGTAGCCTCCGACTTTCGCGGCGTCTCCCGCTGGCTTCGCCGTTCTTCGCGCTCCAGCGGGCGGTCGTGCGTCTTGGTCGGCACGTTGGCCTCGTCCACTGGGACGTTGGGCTCATGCGGGTAGAACACGCGTTCGAAGTATCCATCGGTGATGAGCACTTCGGGCTCGGGTAGCGCTGCGCGAAGCTCCTGATGGAGGTGCTCGATGCCTTCTTCCGGCGGAATAAAGTCCATCTTCAAGTGGTTCTTGTTGATCCCCACGCTGTCGGACAACATTGCCATGCCGATGCGGTCCCAGGTCTGCCAGTGGAAGCAGGCCGAAGCGACCTCGGGCCGCTGGTGGCGGTACCAGCCGATGAGCTTGGCCAATAGATCGTTGGCCGCCGCATAGTCGCTCAGCCCGTTGCCGCCAAACCGCCCGCTGATCGAGCCGAAGGCGATGAAGTAATGCAACGGATCCCGGCGGGTCAGGGCCATCAGGGCCACCGTCCCATCGGCCTTGGGCCGCGTGGTGCGGAAAAACCGGTCGGTGCGAATCGTCTCGAAGCGGAACGACTTGGCGTAGCCGGCGCCGTGGATGATCCCCTGGATCGGGCCGTCCATCTCGCGCACCCGATCGAGCACTTTGGCCAGGGCATCCCAATCGGCCACGTCGCAGGAGTGGTAGGTGACCTTGAGCCCCGCCTCGGTCATCCGCTTCAAGGTGTTGTAGATCTCCACGTCGTGCTTGATGTTCTCCCATTCCTCCTCGGGGGAACGGCCGGCGGCGACCGCCTGGTGGACGATCGACGCCTTGAACTGCTTCATCTGCTCCTCGGTGTAATTGCGCCATGGGGCATCCTCTTGCGGCGCGGCGGTCCGGCCGATGAGATGGAGTCTCAGTCCGTAGCGGCCTCCCAGTTCTTCGGCCACGGCCGCCGTGATTCCCCGGGCTCCGCCGGTGATTACCCAGTTGCCGCCGCGGGCCAGGTCCAGCCGGCGGAACGGTTCGATCGGCTGGGCCACCGAGCGGATGACACGGCGTCGGCCTTGCGACCAGGCGACCTCGACCTCTGGTTGCGCTGCGGCCAATTCCCGGCAGATCGCCTCGGCCAGGACGTGCGGATCTTCATCGGCCGGGGCGTCGATCGCCTTCACCCGGATGCGGCTCTCCGACCGTCGCGTGTCCTCCACGTAGAGCGACTTGAGCAGACCGGTCAGCAGGCCACCTTCGGGGGC
>JBDKTH010000183.1:0-4623 GCA_039680305.1 Thermoguttaceae bacterium
GGCTGGGGCCAAGGGAGGCAAGAGCGGGGCGGATTTGCCCCTTGCATGGCCATTCGCTGCTTGGCAAATTAGCCAACTACTCAGGGATGCAGCAGGCGATGTCTCGACTTCCTTATCTTGCTCGCCAATCGAATCCTACTTGACCTTGACCAACTCTCGCTCAGACGCCACGTCTGCGTTTGAGCGGGGAAAGAACCGCCGCTGGAAGTAGAGGGCGACATGCACCAGGCCGATCAGTGCGGGCACTTCGACCAGCGGTCCGATGACCGCCGCAAAGGCGGCGCCATGGTTGATGCCAAAGACGGCCACGGCCACCGCGATGGCCAACTCGAAGTTGTTGCTGGCCGCGGTAAAGGACAGGGTCGCCGTTTTCGCATAGTCCGCCCCAGCCTTCCGGCTCATGAAGAAGCTCACCACGAACATCACGATGAAGTAGATCAGAAGCGGGACGCCGATCATCAGGACGTCAAACGGCTTCTCAATGATCTTCTCCCCCTGGAGGCTGAACATCACGAGGATCGTGAACAGAAGCGCGACGAGCGTGATCGGGCTGATCTTGGGGATGAACTTTTGCTCGTACCACGCACGGCCCTTGGCCTTCACCAGGACGAAGCGGGTGAGCATTCCTGCCAGGAACGGGATGCCCAGGTAGATGAACACGCTCTGGGCGATGCGGCCGATCGTGATCTGCGTGCGAAGCGTCTCTTCATCCACGGCCATGGGCAGCCCGAGCTTCATGGGCACGACCACGATGAACAGGTAGGCGTAGACGCTGTAGAACAGGACCTGGAAGATGCTGTTGAAGGCCACCAATCCGGCGGCGTACTCGGTGTCGCCCTTGGCCAGTTCGTTCCATACGATCACCATCGCGATGCAGCGTGCCAGACCAACCAGGATCAGGCCGGTCATGTACTCCGGCTGATCGTGGAGAAAAAGGGCGGCCAGGGCGAACATCAGGATCGGACCGACAACCCAGTTTTGTACCAACGACAGGCCCAGGATCTTCCAGTCGCGGAACACATCGCCCAACTCCTCGTAGCGGACCTTGGCCAACGGCGGGTACATCATCAGGATCAGGCCCAGGGCGATGGGAATACTGGTGGTCTCGCCGAACTTGAAGTGGTCGACGAGCGAAGCGACCCCCGGGGCGAGCCGCCCGAGTGCAACCCCGACCGCCATCGCCAGAAAGATCCACAAGGTCAGATAACGGTCGAGGAACGAGAGTCGCTTGACAACACCATCACTCATGGTCTGTTTGCTCCTTGGCGAACTCGCCAAATATGTCTGTCAAAAAAGAGGACGACTTGGCCGTCCTCCCTCTATTTGCACGCACACTTCCCGTGGTACTCCGCGTTACACTGGACGACCGACTCCACGCAACGGAAGAAGTCGAGGAGGCAGGGGACGCGCAGGCGGTAGAACACCTGGTTGCCGCGTTTGTCGTCCGCGATGAGCCCGGCGTTCTTGAGGACCGTCAAGTGCTTGGAGACAGTGGAGATGTCAGCGCCGATCATCTCGGTCAACTTGCAGACACACCGCTCGTCCACCCGGGACAACTCTTCCACGATGAACAGCCGGGTCGGATGGGCCAGTGCCTTGAAAACTCGGACGCGAGCCTCGTTGTCCGTCTGTGCCATCACCGTCCACCTCGCAGTTCCGGGAGTGCTATCCTGACTCTTATCGGCAATTCGCTGCTTGGCATTTTAACCAAATACCTCTCCACGCACAAGTCTGACTAGCAAAACTAGGCAGACTCTGCGGTTGGCGTTCCTTCCCGCCGCAACCAGACGCGGGCACCCCGACTGCTCGCCGCCATCTCCAAACCGCCAATCGTTGACGGATTGTCGCAAAAAGGACTCGGCCACGCACAGGACTCAAAGGTGCTGGATCAGTGCCTTTAGCCGTTTCAATGCCCCGCCGGCGATGCAGTACCGCACCCGCGGACCATCGATCTCGCCCTGCACCAACCCCGCGTCCTTGAGCACTTTCAAGTGCTGAGACACGGTGGACTGGGCCAGCGGCAGTAACGCCACCATCTCGCCACAGATGCACTCGTTCTGCTGGGCGAGGATTCGCAAGATCCGCACCCGTGCTGGATGTCCCAGCGCCTTGGCGTACGTTGCCAATTCCTCATCGGCCTCTTGGCTCCCGAGGGCCGCGACCGGGAGGTCTTTGGTGTCGTCCTCGCAACACGGCTTCCGCATGGCTTGACCTCTTGACCTCTTAATATCGTTGATCTACGATTAACGATATGACGCCGCTGGACGGCTGTCAAGGCTATGGGCGCAGAAACCACGCCTGCGTGTGGGCAAATCCGGTGACAGCCGTAGAGCACTTGGGTATCCGTCCGAGAGGAAGTACTGGTCGATATTACATTACAGGAGAAATCGAATGTCAGAGACAGTTCAGCAAGCAGTGCAGTCAAAATACGCCTCCGTTGCCAAGAGCGGCCTTTCCAGTGACCAAGAGGGGGTGCGCTCGGTCGCGCAGGCGTTCGGCTATACCCCGGAGCAGTTAGCTTCAATTCCGGCCGAGGCCAATATGGCCCTCTCCTGCGGGAATCCCACCGCATTCGCCAGTCTCAAGCCGGGTGAAACGGTGGTCGACCTCGGCTGCGGCGGTGGCCTCGACGTATTCCTGGCCGCCGCACGGGTGGGCCCCACGGGCAAGGCCATCGGCATCGACATGACCCCCGAGATGATCGCGCTGGCACGTCGCAACGCCACCAAGGGGCCAGACGGTCGACCGATTTCGAATGTCGAGTTCCACCTGGCGACGATCGACCATCTTCCCCTGGGGGACAGTTCTGTGGACTGTGTCATCAGCAACTGCGTGATCAATCTGGCACCCGACAAGCCGGCCGTCTTTCGGGAGATCGCCCGGGTCCTCAAGTCAGGCGGACGGCTGGCCGTCAGCGACATCGCCCTCAAACGGCCGTTGCCGCCCGAGATTGGCAGCGACCTCATGGCCTACGTGGGTTGCATCGCCGGGGCCATTCCCATTGAGGAGTACCACCAAAGCCTGATCGAGGCCGGGTTTGCCGACGTCGAGGTCCTGGACTCCGGGGCCGATCTGAGCGCCTATGCTCAAGCAGGGAGCCCCGCGAGCTGCTGCTCAGCCTCGGAACCCGCATCGTTGCCGATCACTCAGACCAAGGGCTGCTGCTCTTGCGGAAGTGACGCGACACTTCACGATCAACTCGCCGACTTGTTGCGGCAGTACAACGTCAATGACTATGCAGCCAGCGTTCGGGTGTTTGCGATGAAGACGGCCTAAATGGGGCCCGTCGCCGGGAATGGGATTCGGGCAACGTCTCCACAGAAGCCCAAATCTCATCCCGCACGTTGGAGATTCTCGCCGGAGTCACTGCGAGCGATCGCGTCATCCTCAATCCATCCGACTCGCTGGCCACAGGTACCTCAGTGCGTATCGCCGAGCCGGCCATTAAAGGGGGTGGCAAGTAAGCAGGCTGACTTGACCGATTCGGGCACTTCTGCCACGTCAATGACCATGGGGTTGTGCTGAACGCGTCTTTTAGGCCGGTTGGCCCTGCCCGCGGCGAGGTTCTAAGGGTGCACGGGGCATGGTTATGAGTGCGGACAACAGCCGCCGGACTTTCGAATCTTCGCGGCACGAGCGTCGTCCGCCAGAATCTCGGGCACTTCGCCGAAGCACTTCGCCAGACACTCCAATAGCTTTCGATGAAACGGTGTCTTGGCAGGAGCAAGGGAATAGTGGCTCCAGAGTCCGGACTTGCGAACCACGACCAAGCCGGCCTTCCGCAAGTAGGACAAGTGCCGCGAGACTCGGGGCTGTGGGGCAAGAAGGATTTCCACAAGGTCCCCGACGCAGTGTTCCCCACCCAGCAAAGCATGGAGAATCCGCAGGCGAGTCCGGTCAGAGAAAGCCCGGAACATCAGATCGATACCGTCCAGAGCCTCGGTCTGTCTAGTCTTGGCCATATTAGGGGGCTACGGGCTTGTGTTCGCGCAATACACCAGCAGGGCCACTTTCCCTACTCGCAACAGCCCTACTATGCACTGCCGGGAGGGAACCGTCAAGCCTGGGAAGGCTTGTCAGTCACGCCAAAATTGATCGTACTAGTCGTACTGGTCGGCGAAGGTAGTGTCTCCCGAGCTCCTGCAAGCATTTCATGCAAATCAAGCCGACGAACCGCTTGTAGGGCTCTCGGTATCGCCGCAAGCGAGACGGACCTCAGACCGCAGAGCCGGCTGTACGAGGAACACAGTCGCTTCGCTGAGCGCAGCAGTCAACACTAAGGGCCCAAGCGAGGCTTCGATCGCGTCATTTGGGGCAGCAGCTTCCGCCACTGCAACCGGAGCGGAGGGGGCGACTGGAGTAGTTGAATCCCGAGGCCGCACGCAAATTGCCGTTGGCGTGCTTAGAGCGGGAAGAAGAGCGGGAATAAGAAAAATCGGGCGGCACGTATTCGTCCGGTGCCTTTTTGGGCATCACCTCATCGGCGCTCACAGCCACGTCAGCACTTGCCTGAGACGCGGGGACCGGATTCTCCGGCGATCGCGGGGCACTGATCGCCAATCCGACCGCCGCGGTCGCTACGGCAATCGCAACAAACATCACAGCCTTCTTCATCGTTTCGCT
>JBDKTH010001305.1:0-3011 GCA_039680305.1 Thermoguttaceae bacterium
TGCCGTTGGCGCTGGCCTGTATGCTCCACAACGCTACAGGCTACGTGCTGGGCTACTGGGGGGCTCGCTTGGCAGGGCTGGACAAGTGCGACTCACGGACCGTCGCCATCGAGGTCGGAATGCAGAATTCCGGCATGGCGTCGGGCCTGGCAATGAACCTGCTCAACAGCCCGAAGACTGCGCTGGCCGCCGCCATCTTTGGCCCCTGGATGAATACCTCCGGATCGATCCTGGCCACCTGGTGGCGAGGCCGGCCCATGGCCATGCCTGACGTCAAGGAAGAATCGGCGTCAACCTTAGGGAAGTAAAGTAGGGCGGTGCCGAGCTTGCGAGGCCCGCCACGGCGGTAACAGACCAATGGCGAACCTCGCAAGCTCGGCGCCGCCCTACTTGATTGCCGGTCTTGTTCGTCACAACCGATCAGGCTCTCAGGCCGAGCCCGGTTCGCTGGTGCGGACGACCTCCAAGTCGTAGCCCTGCAGGGCCTGCTCGGCCGCGTTCAACTGACGATAGGCCGAAAAGCCGGTCCACATGCAGAACAGGGCAAAGGCGTGGAAGCCCGCGCTAAACCAATCCTGCGCCAAAACGAAAAGCAGCCCGTCGAGGAGATACAGGATCATGCCGAGAGCATACACCACCTGATAGCGACGAACCGCCAACCAGCCAAACCCGATCACCACCACGGCCACGATCACATCAAAGCCGAAGAAGACCCCTTTGACGATCTGTGCAATGTCGGGCTGTTGTTGGCCGACTTCCCGGGCAATCGCGTCCGCAATAAGCGTCACGCCCAGTCCAATGACAAAGTACGTGTCGCCGCCGCTGAGCATGATCACCGAGTTGACCAGCGAGAGTCCCGCGACCCAGAAAAACCAGTTGGCGCCATTGCGTCCCCGTTGCCGCAACTCTTGGAGCCGAGCAACCACCGCCTGACCGGCGGCATCCTCGGCCACGATCTCCACTTTTTCACTACCAGTCGCCGGACTGCTGAACGGATTGCCGGAATCCTGCTCGGGCAAAGGGCTGCTCATGACGAGATGCTCCAGATAGGGTGCCAGATGTGTCCGCATGCAGCGTGAGCAAGCCCAGAAGCCCCCATGGCCCACCCCGCCACGGCATTGAACATATCCCCCAGGTTCAGACGCGTCAACAGGATGGCCGGCCGGAAGGGAAGAATGACGAATGTCGAAATCAGAATGACGAAGGAATGACCGAAGGACGAAGCTCGAAAACGGTTCACTCGTGCCTCGCCATTCGTTAGTCCTTAGTCCTTAGTCCTTCGTACTTCGTCCTTTTCCATCCCCAGCGGGCGAGGGCCGTCAAGACCAGCGGCAAGGCGATCGATGCGGCCAGGGCCACGGGCAGTTGGACTAGTTCTCCTAAGGCGGCATAGGCCGCGGCAATGCCCAGGTTGCTCAACGCAATCGGCACGAGGAATCGGGACCACGAAAGCCGGGTCGCGCCGAGGAACAATACGCTGGCTTCCGCCAGAATGGGTACCGGCCGAGCCAGCACCAGGACCATCGGCCCGTAACGGGCGCTGAGCACATCGATCCGGCCCAGGTCCTCGGCGTTCGAAAACCGCAGGGCCAGCGATCGGCCCAGGAGCCGAGCCAGCAGGAAAGCCCCCCCGGCCCCCAGCGTCATCCCCAGCCAGGAGGCCGCCGTGCCGAGCCCGAAACCAAGCACGCTGCCAGCCACCGTACTCACCACGCTCGACGGGATAGGCAGAAAGATGTCGACCGCCAGCAGCCCCACAACCATCAAGGCCACGGTCTCCGGCGCCAGGGCCGTGCGAATCTCGCGTTCGATGCGTTCTTCCAACGAAGGCCCGAACGCCATGAACGGCACGATGGGGATCGCCAACACGACAGCAATCAGGAAGATCGGTTTCAGCAGGCCACGCATGAAGAGCAGGCAGTACGCGGTTGGGGGTTGAGGCCGGCCGGACGCGGGCCGTTTTTGCAGGAGCAAGCCGAGTCGGAAACACGAGGGTCCATTGTCCATTGTTCACCGCCCATTGTCCACCGCGGACCGCGGACCGCCCTTTGCCTACCGCCTGCCGCACCCATCCCCTATAATTCCCCATATGTCCGACGCTTCCCTTCCCTCCGACAACTCGCTGGCCGCGGAAAAGGTCCGCTCTTTTCCCCACGCGCCCGGGGTCTACCTGATGAAAGACGAGGCGGGCCGGGTGATCTATGTGGGGAAGGCCAAGGACCTCCGCAATCGGGCGGGGAGCTACTTCCTCAAGGCGGCCGCCGAAGAGGCGCGCACGGCACGCTTTGTGTCGGAGATCCGCGATATCGACTTTCTCCAGACGGAAAGCGAAGTCGACGCCCTGCTCCTGGAAGCACGGCTCGTTAAAGACATTCAGCCGAAGTACAACCAGGACCTCAAGGACGACAAGACGTTCCCCTACCTGGAGATCCACGTGCGCGAGGATTTCCCCCGGGTAGAGTTCACACGGGAGCCGCAAGAGCGGGGCACGAAGCTCTATGGCCCGTTTGCTAGTGCTAGCGGCTTGCGCGGGGCGCTCCAGGTGCTGCAGAAGATCTTTCGATTCCGCACCTGCTCACTCGACATTGAGGAAGGCGACGAGCGTTGGCGGTGGTTCCGACCGTGCCTGCTAGCATCGATCCATCAGTGCACCGCGCCCTGCAACCTGCGAATCTCCAAAGAAGAGTACCGCAAGGACATTCGCCGACTCCAGAAGTTTCTCGAAGGCGGCAAGCAGTCGCTGCTCAATGAGATGCGGCAGGAGATGGGGGCCGCGGCCAAGTCGCTCCGCTTCGAGGAGGCGGCCCGGTTGCGCGACGAGCTGCATCTGCTGGAAACGCTCGATCAGCGAGGCGAACTCGACACCCACGTTCAGCCCGAGGTGTTCCACATCGACCCGCAAAAGGGCGTGACCGGACTCCAGAAGGTCTTGAAGCTCTCGAAACCACCGCGGACGATCGAGGGGGTGGACATCGCGCACCTCGGCGGAACGGAGACCGTGGCCAGCCTGG
>JBDKTH010001254.1:0-2188 GCA_039680305.1 Thermoguttaceae bacterium
CACTCTTCACTCTCCACTACCGGCAATCGCTTGGGCGGCGTGGAGGAGGTTGGCGGGGACGTTGGGGTCGAGGGGGTCGATCTCCTGGACGCGGCCGTGGATCGCGGTGGCAACGGCCTGGGCCGACTGGCCGGCGATCTGCGGCTGGACGAAGATCACCTTGATGTCTTCTTTCTTGGCCAGCTGCTGCAGATGGGTCAACTCCTGGTCGCTGGGCTCTTTGCCTTCCTGTTCCAGGGCGATCTGGCGCAGGCCGTACGCCTCGGCAAAATAGCCCCAGGCCGGGTGATAGACGAAAAAGGCCTTGCCTCGCATCGGGGCGAGCATCTTGCGGATCTGGGCATCCAACTGGTCGAGTTGCCCGTCGAGGGCCGCCAGGTTACGTTGGTAGTCGGCCTTGTGGGCCGGATCAAGCTGAGCGAGCGTGTCGGCCACAGTCTGGGCTTGGATCTTCAGCGCTCGGGGCGAGAGCCAGATGTGCGGGTCTTTGCCCGCGAAGGCCTCCTCGTCGGCCTCGTGCGACTCCTCCGCTTCATGGTGTTCATCGTGCCCATGATGGTCGTGCTCGGTCATCTCCAGCAGGGGCACATTCTGACGCAGGTCGACGATCTTCAGCTTCCCGGAATCGCGGATCGCTTTGAACCATGGCCCGTGCTCGGCCGCCACTCCCACGCGGAAATAGGCCTTGGCCTGCATCAGCCGGCTGATCTGGGCATCGCTGGGCGAATACGTCTCGTGGCTTTCGCCCGGCTGGACCAGCGTGAGCACGGCGACGTGCTCCCCGCCGACCAGCCCGACGAGCCAGGCCTGGGGGATCGTCGTGACGGCGACCGTGAGCTTGGCCCCGGCCGGCGTCTTGTCTCCCGATTGACAACCAAGAAGTGCGGCGAGGATCCCAGCGATCAGGATGGCGGTGGTGCGACGTGGCATAGGGAATCTGGGGCTACAGGGTGCGGGGCTCAACGAGGAGTCATCCTTCAAGTGTCGCCCCTAGGTGGCCATTCGACAATCCCGCCCCCCGAAAGCGGTCGTTCCCGAGAGCGGGAGATCCGGACGGCACTCGCCGGCTGTACGCCCTTCTTCTTCTGCCCGCTACTTTGACTCCGGCGACACGACATCGATCGTGCGTGTGGCCTGGACCTTGCCGTAGAGCTCCGCGGTGTCGTAGGTCACGGTGATCGTGCAGGTCGCTTTGCCGTCGGTCAGTTTCAGGTCTTTGGGCACTCGCCACGAGTACCCGCAGGTGCCGTCTCACCCAAACGGCATCTTGCCCTCGGCGATCGTCTTGCCTTTGGGATCGGTCACCGTGACGATGGGATCCAACGACTTAGGCCGCTCGAACGAGACGTCCTTCCCATCGGCGCGTTTGAGGGTCTGCTTCTCGGATCGCTTGGTGTCGTCCAGGTGGCGGATCATCATGTCCAGCACGGGGTCCACCAGGACCGCGGCCACACGGACCTCGTCGCCCAGTTTGACGGTCTGGCCCTTCGCCGGACTGGCAAAGAGGACCGCCGGCTTGTTGGAGAAATCCAGGACAAACGGCTTGTCTTTGCGGACACTGAGGCCATAGGTTCGCGGCCGCTCCCAGTCACGAGGATGGCCGTCGGAGTGGTAGTTGTCGGAGATAGCGATCCGAAGCGATCCATACTCGATCGAAAGGCTCGACGGGAGATAGTCGCCGACGGGCACGCGCACCCGTTTCGTCTTCAATAGGGATACATGACTCCCGACTTCAATCGCCGTCGCCTCCGAGCGGAGCGACCCCACGAGCGACATGTCCTTGATGTCGCGGCCGCCGGGGCCGATCTCCAGCACGCCGAAGTCGCCGCGATACGGCTTGACGATCAGTTTGTCGCCGGTTGGCGTGGTCGTGAAGGTGTAAAGCTGATCGCCGAAGCGACGCATGGTGGAGAGCATCTCGGAGGCGATCCCGCGACTGACCATCCGCTCCTCATGGCCGACGGGAGTGAAGTTCAATACCGTGCTTAAGCGGTCGAAACGTCCCGTGATGACATATGGCTGGCCGAGGAGGACGTCGTATTTCCGCTTGCCGATCTCGATCTGCCCTTGGCGGGCCACCGCAGCCGCGAAGTGCATCGCCACATACTTGCCGTTCTCGCTGACCGTGAGCCAGGGGAGGATGCGGAACGGCCGTGATCCCAGCCCGGGGCCATAGTCGAAATGGACG
>JBDKTH010000954.1:0-8162 GCA_039680305.1 Thermoguttaceae bacterium
CGGTGGCCAACGGCGGATTCTCTCTTTCTCAGCGGAGGCGAGTATCTCGTGCGTTTCTCGACAATTCAAGGAGACTTCAGTTTCGGTCCATCAATGAAGCAACTGCCGCCGCACTTCTTGCCAGACATCTCACGTTTCTCGACAGCAGTTGCTTCATTGGTCGGTCCATTGTACAAGTTATTTCTTCGCGGGCCCTACGGCGACGAGGGTGGGTCATCGACCGTTTTCAGCCCGGTCACCAGTTCCTGGCCTTGCTCAAGGTCGCCGGAGAGTAGCTCGGTGAAACTCGCGTCGCTCAGGCCGACGAGCACCTCGATGGCCCGGAGCAACTGGCCGTCGAGCACCCAGACGTGCCGGCGCGACCGGAAGCGGCTCGACTCGGTGTTCTTCTCCGAGGCCGGCGATTCGGTTTCCTTGGGCTCCTCCTTGGGATCTTCCTCCCAGAGCCCCTCGACGATCTTGCGGTCTTCTTTGCGGACCTGATCGGAACGCGGGTGGAACCGCAACGCCGCGTTGGGGACACGCAGCACACCAGTGTGCTGTTCGATCTGGAACGACAAGTTGGCCGTCATGCCGGGCAGCAGTTTCATCTCTTGGTTGGGCGACTCGACGACCACCGTGTAGGTCACCACGTTCTGGACGGTGGTCGGGTTGAGACGGACTTGGGCGATGGTTCCCACGAAGGTGTCATCGGGATAGGCGTCCACGGTGAACTTCACCGGTTGCTTGCGTTGTTCCGCCTGGCGGATCAGGCCGATGTCGGCCTCGTCGACCGAGGCGTGCACATAGATCCGTTCTTCGAGATTCGGGGCGACGACGAACATCACGGGCGTCTGGAACTGGGAGGCCACGGTCTGACCCGTGTCCACCTTGCGGTCGGTCACCAGGCCATCGACCGGCGATTTGACCACGGTGAACTCGAGGTTCGTACGGGCCGAGGCCAGGCTCGCCTCGGCCTGACGCACTGCGGCTTGCGCAACTTTCACCTGGGCCTCGAGCGATTTCCGATCGGCCGTGTACTGGTCCACTTCGGTTTCGGAGATGAACGTCTTCTTGGCCTCGCGCAGCTTCAAGGCCCGTTGTTCGTCGCGCACGGCCTGCTCCAGAAGCACTTTGACGCGTTCGAGGTCTGCTTGAGTGTGAGCCAGCGAGGCCTCCTCGCGGGCCACGGCAGCGTTGTACGTTCGCGGATCGATCTCCGCCAGCACGTCGCCCTTCTTGATGCGGGAATTGAAGTCGACGTACACCTTTTGGATGGGGCCGGAGACGAACGCGCCGACCTGGACGCTCTGCACCGGCTGGATCGTTCCGGTGGAGGTGACCTCCAATTGGATGTCGCCGCGGCTGACGGCCGCCGTCCGGTAGGCGGATGCCGGATCGCCCCGCCAGGCACCGTGCAGACGCAGGTAGCCCAGCGGCAGGGCCGCCAGGACGCCGACCACAACAAGCCAGAAGAGAAGTCGTTTCATAAAACCAATCACATCGAAGGGGAGACGGCCGATGAAGCAAGGGCCACCGCCATGCCAGGTTCTTCACACGCTCGCCGCGTCCGTCCCATGCAAGGCCTCGATCGCCTCGCGGTAGTCCGTGGTGTCGGACACTACCCGTCCATCGCGGATCACGACCGCCCGTCGCGCGTGGCGGGCCACTTCCTGATCGTGAGTGACGAGGATGATCGTGATGCCGTCGTCGGTATTGAGTTGCTTGAACAGTTCCAGCACCTCCCGGCTGGTGCGCGAATCGAGGTTGCCCGTCGGCTCGTCGGCCAGGAGGATCGGCGGCTGGTTGGCCAAGGCCCGGGCGATGGCCACCCGTTGCTGCTGGCCGCCGGAGAGTTGGGACGGGAAGTGGTCCATCCGGGCCCCCAGCCCAACGCGTTCCAACAGGTGCCGCGCGCGGTGGTGCCGCTCGCGTCCCCGGAACCGCGAGGAGTAGAGCAACGGCAGTTCCACGTTTTCCAGGGCGGTAGTGCGGGCCAGGAGATTGAAACTCTGAAAGACAAAGCCGATTTTGCGGTTTCGCAGGCCCGCTCGCTCGTCGCGCGACATCGTTACGACCTCTTCGCCGTCCAACAGGTAGCTGCCGCTGGTCGGGCGGTCGAGGCAGCCGAGCGTGTTCATCAGCGTCGACTTGCCGGAGCCGGAGGGGCCCATCAGCGCGACGTACTCGCCGCTGTCGATCACCAGCGACACGCCCTGCAGGGCGGTCACTTCGACCTCGCCGAGCGCGTACGTCTTGCAGATGTCGTCGAGCTGAATCAACCGCATCACGTTGCCATCCACGAGGTTAGCCGCAATACCGTTCAATCGGTTGGCGCAAGTCTTTGTTTAGCCCGGTCGCTTGTGACCGGAGGAAGGCAGGCGCTCGTGTCTGCACCACAACCGATTGAACGGTATTGGGGGCAGCAAAGGAGAGCCGCCGCGCACACGCGACAATGAAGTGCCCCCCGCGCCCAAAAAAACGGGAACATGGCCCATTATGGCATGGGGGGCAGACAACGGGCAAGCCTATCCGACGCGACGGCGCGGGGGCCCTTGGTTTTCCCTCTCCTTTGGGAGAGGGTGAGGGGAATTGCCGAGAGACACCGCTCGTTCGCTTCCCCTCACCCCGGCCCTCTCCCGGAGGGAGAGGGAGAGGACGGAACTTTCCGAGCCGGGCCGTGTCGGCTCGGGATTCGGAGCGGCACGCCCCGGCTCTGATGGGCTGACACGCGATGGCTGCGCCCCTTGGCAACCGCCAACTTGTAGGGGATACTTCACCATTCCCCGATCGCCTCTTTCCTTCGCGAGGGGGCGACATAAGCATGTCTTGCCTCTGGGCTGCGGTTGCCTTTGGATAATGATGTCGGAACCTGCCTTTCAGAACTATCACGTTGCCCCGCAGCACGACGGTTGGGCGCTGATCGCCATCTTGCGGCAGGTCCGGCCCGGCGAGTCGTGGTCCCAGGCCCGGCGGCTGATCCATAACCGGCACGTGCAGATCAATGGCAACCTCAGCACGGACGAGGGGCGCAAGCTCAAGGCCGGCGATGTGATCAAGGTCTGGAAAGAGCCTCGCGCCGCACCCAGCCGGCCCGATGACGTGCGGATCCGCTATCTCGACGCCCATGTGGTGGTGGTCGAAAAGCCGGCCGGCGTGACGACGCTACGTCACAGCGAGGAGCAGCACTGGTCGAAAGAGCGCCGCCAGTTGCAGCCGACGCTCGACGAAATGCTCCGCCAGATCCTGGCCAAGAAGACGGCTGGTTCCGGGAGACGCACGCCAGGACGTCGGCCCAAGCCACCCGCGCTCCGTGCGGTTCACCGCCTGGATCGCGACACCAGCGGGCTGATGGTCTTCGCCCGCTCGGCCGAGGCCGAACGCCGGCTGGTGCACATGTTCCGCAAGCACGATCTGCACCGGGCCTACCAGGCGATCGCGCATGGAGAGGTCCGCGAGCAGACGTTCGAGTCGGACCTGGTTCGCGACCGCGGCGATGGTCTGCGCGGCAGCACGAGTCTACCCGATGTGGGCAAGCACGCCGTCACGCACGTCCGGCCGATCGAGTTTCTCAACGGCTACACGCTGGTCGAGTGCCGGCTGGAAACCGGCCGCACCCATCAGATCCGCATTCACCTGGCCGAAGCCGGTCACATGGTTTGCGGCGAAAAGGTCTACAATCACCGGTTATTCGGCGAGATGATGGAAGACCGCAGCGGCGCCCAGCGTCAAGCCCTCCACGCCGCGGAGTTGGGCTTCAAGCATCCGATCACCGGCGAAGACCTGATGTTCCAGATGCCGATGCCCGCCGACATGCAACGCTTGTTGGACCGGCTACGGGGGAAGAAGTAGGATTTCAGATTTCAGATTTCAGATTTGGGATTTGGGATTTGGGAAGTAGACGGTGTGCCACTGCTTGCCTGGAGGGCAAGCAGTGCTGCGACTTCGTTTCGGCCGAATCTTGAGAGACACTGCTTGCCCTCCAGGCAAGCAGTGGCACACGCACTCATGGCTCCCGGATTCTTCAATCTGCAATTCTCAATTTGCAATTCTCAATTTGCAATTTCCAATTTCCAATTTCCAATTCCCCTCTACCCGAGCCGCATCCAGACGGCTTTGAGATACTCGCTCTCGGGCACGCCGGCGGCGACGGGATGGTCGGGGGCGGCGCCGGTGCGGGCGAGGATCTGCATGGGCCGGGCAGCGTGACGCTCGCCGCGCTCTGCCGTGGCCGGTTCCAAGAGAGGGCCGGCCTGGTACGAGGCGGCGTTGAGGAGCCGGAGGAACTCGGACTCCTGGAGGAGTCCGGAGCAGGTGCAACTCAAGAACAGGCCCCCAGGACGCACCAGACGCATGGCCAGACGGTTCAGGTCGAAGTGTTTCTTGGTGCCGTCTTCGAGTTCCTCGCGATTGCGGATCAACTTCGGCGGATCGAGCACAACGACGTCGTACTGCCGCCCTTGCTGGAGCATCTCGCGGATGTAGAGGAAGGCGTCGGACTGCACGAACCGGACGCGCACCTGGTTGAGGTTGGCGTTCTCCCGGGCGACTCGCAACGGTTCTTCGTCGAGGTCCACGCCAGTCACTTCGGCCGCGCCACCGAGCTTCATGGCCTGCACCGAGAACCCGCCCGTGTAGCAGCAGAGGTCGAGCACGGTGCGGCCGGCGCAGAATTCGGCCAGGCGCTTGCGGTTCTCCCGCTGATCGCAGAAGAAGCCCGTCTTGTGGCCCCCGGCAAACCGCACGCGGAATCGGGTGCCGTACTCCTGGATCGTAACTTGCTCGGGCAACTTGGGCGACGAGAGCGGGGGCGGGTCGCAGCCTTCCTGGCTGAGGAACTGCGGGCTGCAGCGCACAAGCGTGTGCCGTGCGCCGCAGAGCGGAGCCAGTTGGTCGAGGAGCGCTTGAGCCCGCTGGTACATGCCCAGCCCAAACGCCTCGGCCGAGAGGACGTCGCCGTAGCGGTCGACCACGAGTCCCGACAGCCCATCGGCCTCGGCATGGATCAGCCGGTAGGCATCGGTGGTCTCGTGGAGCCTCAACAGGTCGCGACGGAGCGAGACGGCCGTTTCCAGCTTCTGCTGCCAGCAGGTCTCGCCGGGCAGATCGGACCCGGGAAAGAGCATGCGCACGGCCAGCTCGCTGCGGGGATTGTAGAGCCCGTAGCCGAGGATGGTCTCGTTCGGGCCGTAGACCGCGACCAGGTCGCCGGGCCGGGCGCCGTCGCAGCGGTTGATCCGCTTTCGGTAGATCAAGGGGTGCCAGGTGGCCGCACTGACGAACACGGCGGGGATCGCCGCCGCCGGGTCGATCGCCAGCGTGCGCTGGGCCATTGACGTCTGGGACAAGGGCAACGTACGCGACTCCGTCCGTCGTCGTCCTGAAAAGGTCTTCTTCCCGTTGAAACGCTCCGGCACTCGCCCATCTCCCACACGGTGGTGAACTTCTCGACGCCGAACGACGATCGTTCACGACCGCTTTCTCGGCAAAACTCCCATTTTACCAGACGGCAGGGCAGGGGGGAATTGCTTGGGCTTTGGCCCACGGTGGGGATGTGGGGCGTGGAGCGTGGCGAGCAAGGTATTGCTCTACGCTTCACGCCCTAGGGCCCGTCCAGAAACAGCTTGGAGAATTGAGCTACCAGAACGAGAAAGCCTGCCAGGCCTGCGACGTTGGGGAGTGCAGATCCAACGGCGGTTTCTCTTGTTCTGGCTGGGGGGGATGGTCCTGCGAACTGCCTCTGCGGCCGGCCGGCACTCCGCGGATTGCCCCCAGGTTAAGGGAGAGAATTGTGGAAAGCCTCACGTGTTTTGATGCAAATTCTGCGTCGCGGTGCATATTCGCAAGTGACTGCTAACACGAGAGTTCCATCTCGGCGAAAAGACGCAAGTCAACTAACCTGAAAGTGGGGGTGTGTTGCATAATTCACGGGTGTCTACGTAGGTCGGTTAGGTGTGTACCACCTATGCTTACCTCCACCCGGATGGTTTCTGTGTTCCGGTAGGCCCCGGCCTGTGCCCTGCAAGGAGCGCGAGCCGGGGCGCGTAGCCGCCAAGCGGCGCTTGGGACGGGCCAGACGGCCGTATGCCGAGCGCAATTTCTCGAACGCGTCAATTGTCAAAGATCAAACCGGCTCGCCTTCTCGGCTGCCAAGTATCAGCCTAGCACAACGGCTGGCCCAATTTCAAATGGTTTGGTGCGGCGGAATTCGGGAAGGACAAAGGCGGTGTGACGCGTAGGGGGGTACTGACAGCACGTCTACCGCTCGCGGCACTCGGCGAGGTTCTGTTGTGTCATCCGGCGGAGACGGGTAAGATGTTCAGACTCATCGCCTAAGGACGGGAGGAACGACTCGTGCAGGAAGCTGATCTAGCATTCTTTACCACCCAAGAACTCGTTGACGAACTCATGCGCCGGAAGACGTTTCTGGGCGTGGTGGTTCGTTCAGAGAACGAGATCCGCAACGGGCAGTGGGGCGACGAACGCATCTTCAAAGTGCAGTTCAACGAAAACCTGGACAGCACCCAGGTCAGTCGTCTGCTGGATGTGGTGGTCGACTACCTGAACCGCAATAGCTGCTAGTACTGCTGTCGGTCGTTCGCAATTCCCGCGGTCTTCACTGCTGCGAGATCGTCTTGGTTTCTCCGCTTTCCCGGCTCGCGGTCGCCCGATAGATGTCCATGTCGACGTTTTCGGAGACGAACCGCACCGAGGCGTCGGCGAGGGCGAAGTTGCAGCCGCCGGGATGCTGGCTGCCGAAGCTGACGCTGTTGAAATTGGCGCCGGTGAAATTGGTCACGTTGATCCCATTGACGACGTTCTTGGCACACCCGGACGTGCTGTCGAGAATCCCACGCACCAAGGTGCGAAAGATGGCCGCATCGTTCTTGGAGATCTCGCCCAGGAGGAAGGTATTTGAGGTGCCGTCGGTGATGTCGCGGAAGTTGTAGCACCGATTGCGGCCCATCACTCCCTCCATCGAGAAGTCGCCGTGGCCGGCCGGGCCCTCGGTCTTGTAGGTGGGCAACGGGTTTGGCACGGTTCCGCCGAACTGGGGAATCGTCCCTTGTGGCCCCAACACGCCGTAGTAGTGGGTCGTGGCGTTGGCCGTGCTGACATTGGTGGTCGGATCCGTATAGAACTCGCTGACGTGCCCGCTCTGCGTCTGGACTTGTTTGCAGCTTGGGCAGAGGAGCGTCGCGATCGGCTGCGCGCCGGCGATTGTGTTCTGCCCGTAGGTCGGATCCCCCGCGGTCGTGTTGTTGGCCTTGAAATTCACCTTGTCGTAGAGCGGCTTTTGCTCGATGAACGGAAAGACCAACGGGATCCAGCTCAGCTTGTTTCCCGTTGCCCAGCCGGCCGGCGGGAACTTGAGGAAGGTGTCGTGATAGTTGTGCAGGGCCGTGCCGAGTTGCTTCATGTGGTTCGTGCACTGGCTGCGGCGGGCTGCTTCTCGGGCCGCTTGCACGGCCGGCAGCAACAGGGCAATCAGAATGCCGATGATGGCGATGACCACCAACAGTTCTACAAGCGTGAATCCTTTTTGCGAATGTACCTTCATGATTCGCTCCTTCCGGATGAGTCTGAAAGGGAAGATGGCTCGGCTCGGACGCCTCTCAGGGGCCGAAGCACCGCCTCCGCGGACACGTATCGCCCCGATGCTTGGATCGTACCACGGTGGCTGCGGACTGCTACGACGATCAGTTGGCAGATTGCGACAGACGCTTGTCGATCTGCGGCGTGATCTCCCGGGATTATGCACGGTCATCGCGGAGACGATGCTATCGCTTAGCCCGAAAGGGTGGATAGCCGAAGGCTCCTGAGCATCTGGGACGCAATCCGCTGCGCTTCCGCGATCCTTTTCCCCGGGGGGCAAGCAAATCGTTTGACTTTTTTCTTGAGTTGGACGAGAATCTGGACATCGGGTGGTGGGGCCGACCGGTCTTCGCCGGGGGGCTCTGCAGCCGTTGTTCGCGTTCTCTTCTTATCTCCTTATCCCGCTCTTGTATGAAGGACGCAGTATCATGGCTCGCGGTCGGCAAAGCGGCTTCACGTTGGTGGAACTCTTGGTAGTCATCGCCATCATCGGCATCTTGATCGCCCTGCTTCTGCCGGCGGTCCAGGCCGCCCGCGAGGCAGCGCGGCGCAGCCAGTGCACGAACCAGATGAAACAGCTGGCAGTC
>JBDKTH010000242.1:0-5255 GCA_039680305.1 Thermoguttaceae bacterium
TTGTCAAAACCCGTCAGAGTCATCTCTCAGAGGCACGCCAATCGATGCAGTCCCCCAGGCACGCGGACGAAGAGCCGTTGCAGCAATCCGCCGGCTGGTGTAACGTGTCTGGTATGTGGCTACGCAACACAAACGCGTGGGGGGCAATACGCCCCCGGCTGCTCGACACCGACTGGGGCGCGGTCTTGGGGAATCTGCGCCGAAAGAATGGGACCGAATCGCCCACTCTGACCCTCTCGAACCCGGCCCTCTGGACAAAGTCGATCCGCGAGTCGTGGTGGCAGTTCGTGGTCAGTTGCGGACTGCTGGTGTCGTTCGCCTGGGTGTTCGTCTTGCTAATGAGCCTCTTCGACATGGCGCCGCTGCAAGCGATCCTGAGCCTGCTGCCCCCGTTCGTGCAGCCGTTGGTCGGTGTCCCCTTGGCAGAATTGGCCACGCCCGCCGGGCGAGCCAGCGTGATCTACGTGGACGTGATCACCCTGTTGATCTTCATCGGCTGGGCAGTCGGGCGAGGTTCCAACGCCGTCAGCGGTGAGATTGCCCGGGGAACGATGGAGGTGGTACTGACGTTGCCGGTTCGCCGTTACACGGTGATCGTGATCCCGGCGATCGTGACGGCGTTGGGGGCGGCCCTTCTGGCCCTCTCGGTGTGGCTCGGCACGTGGCTGGGCTTGGCCACGGTGGGGTGGCACCGGGAAGTGTCGATCTGGCAGTTCTTTCCGGCCGTCGTCAACCTCTTCGCGATGACCTTCTGCCTGACCGGCGTGACCACGTTCCTGTCAAGCTGGGACCGCGACCGCTGGCGTACCGTCTGGCTGGGCGGCGGCTTCTTCATCATCTCGACGATGTTCAAAATGGTCGCCCGCCTATGGCCGCCCGGCGAGTGGCTGAAGTATCTCTCCTTCCTCACCGCCTTCGAGCCGCAGCAGTTGATCCTGATGCCCGACGCCTGGTCACGGGCGCTTTGGCTCAGCGGAACGCTGATCGGCCTTGGGCTTCTCGGGTATCTGCTGGCCATCCTCGTCTTTACCTGGCGCGACATCCCGGTTCCCCGCTGACGGCTCCTCCGCTTGCGGTTTGGCTGTCGTCGACATCATGTGAAAGACGTTCGAATACAGCGGCAGGTGCCGATAGTAGACTTCCAGCATGTAGATCGACAGGCAGGTGACATAGAGCCGCCCGCCGTGGGCTTCCCACTCATCGCGGGTCGGCCGAAGCGGATCCCAACTGCCGGCCTCCCGGCCCGACTTGACCTGCTGCTCGGGCAACACCTGACGCATCACCCCGTTCCACTTCTTCCAGTACTCGCCTTCCATGTGATGGCAGACCTGGGTGGCGTAATACCAGTAGTAGACGTTGCGGCCTTTCTTGAAGTTGACCAGGTTTTCCGGCCGGATAATCCAATCGACTCCGTCGATCATCCGCGCCTCGTCCCGCGGCCAACCGAGATACTGCCGGATGAGCAGGGCCTCGGCGGTCATCGTCAGCGAGGCTTCGCGTCCGATTTGATAGGGATAGCGTCGCCCCTGATCCACGGCCGCCTTGTCGAGAAACCGCATCACCCGGCGGAACGTGTCCGGCGGCACCTCCAGCCCAGCCATGCGGGCGCTTTGCAGCGCCATCACGATCCAGCCGGTGACCGAGACGTCGCTATCGGCTTGCGGGGCGTACCGCCAACCGCCTTCGGGACTCTGGGATTGCAGAAGGTACTTGACAGCCAACTGCGCCGGCGCCCGGTACGCATAGTCCCTGGTCATCCCGTAGAGTTCACAGAGGGCGATCGTGCATTGGCCTTGGGTGTAGAAGCGATGCTGGTAACCCCCTTCATGGAAGAAGCTGCCGTCGTCGTCCTGCTCTTGGAGGAGCCAGTTCCAGCCGGCCGCGACATTCTTCGAAAACTTGCCCGACTTGTGCGTGTTGCCCGCCCCTTGGAACGCCAAGAGGGCCATCGCCGTGGCGGCTGGCGGATTGTCGTCGGCCGCTCCATCGCTATAGGGACCGCGGAGACTCCACGAGCCCTGGCTTTTCTGATTCTTCGCCAGCCACATCAGGCCACTCTGCACCGACGCTTCAGTCTCTCGCGTGCCGCCATAGGCCCCCAGCAAGGCGGTTTTCGCCGATCCTTCCTGGCGACCATCGAGGGCGAGGCCGATGTTTGCCTTGATGTCGCTCGTGGCGGTAAAGCCCGACGGCACAAGTTCCATATCCAGCTTGGTGGGGGCGGCAAATGGATTATCGACCAACGGCAGATTGTCGGGCGTGAGGATCGGTTCCTCCACCTTGTCGGGATCGTTGCCGGCCAAGGGCGTGTCGAACTCCAGCTGATCGCCCAACTTCTCGGCGTAGACCGCTTCGGCTTCCAGCGTAATCTGGTTCCTGGGCAACTCGCGCACCACAACCCAGAGAGCCAATACGATCAGCCCAAGCATGTGGAGCACGGCGCTAACCAGCCACGGCGGAGCGCTTCGCAGCGCAAAGGCCGCTAGTTCCTCGTCCTCCCCCTCTTCTTCCTTCGGCTCGGCGGCCGTCGGGCGGGCAGCCTGCGTCGCCGCGCCCGGTTGGACCAGCACGGGACGAACGGCGCCGGGCTGGGCCTGCGGATACACGGCAGCGGGCGCTTGAGGGTATGCGGGAGCCTGAGGCGCTACCGGCGTCGCTGGATAGGCCTGGGGATACGCCTGGCCTTGCGGATAGGCGGGAACTTGCGGAGAGGGCGGATAGGGTTGCCCCTGCGGATTAGCAGGCGGTTGCGGATACGGTTGGCCTTGCGGATAGACTGGCGTTTGCGGGTAGGGCTGCCCCTGAGGATAGGATTGACCTTGGGGATACCCTGGAGCTTGAGGCACACCTTGGGGGTACAACGGAGCTTGGGGATAGGCTTGGTTGGGCTGCGGGAGTGGCTGGGCCTGCGGCAGCGGCTGCCCCTGGGGGAGAATGGGTTGCCCAGGTTGGACGCCGGGCTGTGGATGGGGATTCGGCGAAGCCATTGAGAAAAAGGCCCTCCTCCTTGCTGCCCACGAACGGGGCGACACTAGCGGTGGGGCGTTACATCGGGGTCCGGACAACGCGAGATGCAAGCCCCACCACTTGCGAGTCTACCAGCTAGCATAGGACGCGCCAACCAAGAAGTCCTTGGGAATACGCGAGTTGGAGAGCAATCGTCAGCCTCACCGATCCAAGGAGTACGAACCTCTGACCGCCCGCACAACCGCTCCCACACGCTTCCACTCTCCTACCCCCACCGCAGCCGCATACCGCCATACTACCAACCCGTCTATTTCCTCCTGAAAAGGCTAAGCGAAACCCTCGACAATCACCCGAGAGATGCTACAATACCAATCTAACAAACGTGAATGTCATCGCCATCGGTGACATCCCCACATGACGCGGGGTGGAGCAGTCCGGTAGCTCGCGAGGCTCATAACCTCGAGGTCACAGGTTCGAATCCTGTCCCCGCCACGTCGGGTGGTTGCATGTGTTCGCAGTCACTCGCAAACCCCGGCATAACCGGGGTTTTTTTATGCGCGGTCTCAGTCATCTGCGATGTCATGCGATCCACTGCGTGCACTGACTGCGCCGCTTTTTGCGCCGCATCTGCGGTCCCCCTCACCGCGGCCTCGAAGTGTTCGTCGGTCGTCATCAGGTAGTGCCGCATTGCCACCGTCGGCGTATTGCCCAGCCAGTCTGTAACCACTTGCAGCGGATAGGCTTCGACTAGCTCGGTTTCCCGGCTTGCCCGCAAGTTGTGGAACAGCCGGGGCCAGGGTTGCAGCCCGGCACGACGGACGATCTTTTCGAACGTGGTTCGCAAGTTGGCATTCAACCACCCCGCCGGTCCCATCGCCCCCTTGCGGAATCTCTCATCAACGACGTATTCCGCACCATCGGCGGCCAAGTCGAAGGCTTCGGCCAGGATCGGGCGTAGCTCCCAGAACAGGGGAATGGTACGGGTCGCCTTGCCGGGGTGGTGTTCGGTCTTGGGCGACTGAACAACGATGCGTCCCGCTTCCCAGTCAATATCCCGCCAACGGAGCGAAAGCACCTCGCTGGGGCAGCGTAAGCCACCGTAGCGACTCAAGGCCACGATGGTTCGCCAGTGATGATCCGGGCACGCTTTCAACACGAGCGAGATTTCCTCACGGGTAACGAACTGTTGCCGATCCTTGATGCCCGTCGCCGCCGCCTTCACACCGTCAAACGGGTTTTCCTCGATCAGTTTCCGCCGTCGCATTGCATGGAAGAATGAGCGAGCGACTTGCAGCCGTTTGTGGATCGTGGTTGGGGCAAGCCCCCGGCCAATCAGCCATTGCTTGAAGTCGTCCGCATCGCCCGACACGATCGTCCGCACGTCGCGTGATGCCCCACAGAACTCCGCCAGATCACGGATCACCTGACCGCGAACAATCTTCGTCGCCGGCTTCAAGTCGGCCCGGCCGTCGATATACGCCTTCAGGAACGGCCCTAGCTCGGTCGCCACTTTCGCTTCGGGTTTGGGGATCAATCCCACGCGGGCTAGTTTGCCTGCCAAACGGCTACTGCCCAGGTCGGCAACCCAAGCTGCCAGGTCGGCTTCCATCGGCCGCTTGAGTAGCAGGGTCTCAAGCAGTTGCTCCACACGGTACTTGATGCCTTCGGCGGTTCGTTGGGAAACCTTGCCCAACCGGATCGTGGGCCGCCGGCCATCGGGGGCGACGAAGAGAATCCGCCGGTTGCCGTTCTTGTCGCGAGCGATGCTGGCCATGCCTATTCTCCTTCGCCTACAAACCGGTCGTCGCCGATCAGGTTGGCGTCTTTGAGAAGCCTTTTGATTTCCCTCAGCTTGTCGCGTTTTTCCTTGCGGCGAGCTTCGACGTGCGCGGCGGCAATCCTCTGCAGTTCGTCAATGGATGCGTTGGGACCAGCCACCTTGCTCGCATCGAAGTCGCGTTTGGCGAAGTTGCAGAGTTTGCAGGCGACGGCCTTGTTCTCGGCAGTGTCCGGCCCTCCCTTGGAAACAGGGGTGATGTGATCGAACTGCCACACGTCGTAATCCTCAATACTCCTCAGCAAGTCTCGGCCACAGTAGACGCACCGAAAACCGTTCGTTATTCCAAGCTCAACCGCTTCCGCGCTCCAACCATAACGTGCCAGCGCAGCCTTGAGAGCGTTCAAGCTATTCGCGTCCATCTTGTTCAGACTCCTTTCGCACTGGGGGGTACGCCCAATCGTGATCTTCAGTTGGAGGAATTCTCCCAGGGCATTCAGGGCTTCCATCG
>JBDKTH010000360.1:0-4894 GCA_039680305.1 Thermoguttaceae bacterium
CCGGATGAACCTCGAAACGCAAGGCAACGATTCCCTCTCCCTCCGGGAGAGGGAGTCTTGAGGCAATCGCTTACAACGCCTCCAGACTGCTTTCGTTCTCGTTGGTTTCCCCAGCAGAGTTAAGGAGGTTTATAACCTAAACGGGGTATTGAAGGCTGAATTGTGCAACGCCCCGCTAACAGGGAGTGTGGTGGTTGCGACTTTCGGCGAGGTCCAAACTTCCTATGCTGCTTCGACTTGCGATTGTGCACAACGCCCAAGATTATGCACAAAACACGCGAGGCTTTCCACAATTCTCTCCCTTAACCTGGTGGTAGAGAAGACAAGAAAATGGTTGCATGAGGCCAACGTGCCTTGTGTCAGACAAGCCCCGGCGGACTACTGGAACAGTAGATACCCAAACCCTTCGGGCATCCCCTGGGCAGAGGCCGGGTGGTTCCAGGACTGGAAGCCAACGCCGGGAACAATCCGTTGGAGGCCAACGGCCCAGACAGCGTTCGGCGCGGGGTACTGACCGGTGAGTTGCTCCAAGGGGATCACCGCTTCGGCGCTCCAGACGCCGTCGGCTGTGGCGGCGGTGACGAACCACTGGGGATTCCAACTCACATCGCCCCAGCAGTCCTCGCGCACATAGCCGCGTTGGTCGATCGCCAGCCGATAGTAGGTCGTGAAGTCGCGATCGAGGTCCACCAAGAGCTCGACCCGATCCTGGGCCGACAGATCCGGGTCGCGCGGCCGGGGGCCCGAGGCCGACGCATACTTTGCCCCAGGAGCCTGGCGGCAGCGGACGGCCAGATAGAGGAATTCGTTGTCGTAGGCCAGCATCGCGGTCGCGCCCCAGTCGCCGTCCTCGCGATACGGGCTGGTCAAGTCGACCGGCTTGGTTTGTTGCCAGAGCGGATCGTCGAGCCGTCCGTCCAGCCGCGGCTTCGAGGCGGCCCGCACGCAGGGCAGGATCGGTTTGGGCGGCACGCCGCGCGCGCGATTGGCCAGCCACTGCTCGCCTTCGGCACACGCCCACCAGGCGTCGCGCGTGGCGGTGCTGGTGCGGGAAAGGTAGAACCGCTCGGCCTGCCGGCCGGAGCCGCGATCGCGATCGGCCGCGGCCAACGAGAACCCGATGTTCGGCTCGGAGGAGAACTGCGGCCGACGCTCGGCAAGCTGCCGGGCAAACGCCGCCGCCCGCTCCGGACGGTTCTCCTGTTGCGTGAAGTCGATCGCCCGGGCCGCCGCGGTCTGTTGCACCGCCCCCTGCTGCGGCTCTTCGAGACGCCACTGCTGGACCGTCCTGCGCTGCGGCCCTTCCAGTCGCCAGGCCGCCTCGCTGCTGGCATAGTACTGCACCAACCAGACCAGCGCCGCCGGCGTCAGGGGATGTTCAGGATAGCGATCGACCAACAAGGCGAAGGTCTCGGCCGCCTGGCCCCATTGGCCGGAATGATAGTAGCGTTGGGCGAGATGGTAGAGGAGGTGGCCTGCCCCGTCCGGGTCCAAGCCGCGGGTCAGTTCGGCGACCTGAGCTCCCAAGCCCGTGCCCTGCTGCGGGTCCTTGTCCGTCCGCTCGAGGATCGCGTCCATATTGCGGCGTTTCTGGGCCATGCGTTGGATGACCTGGAGCGTGTCGGTCGGCGGCTCGGTCAACTGGCGTCGGGCGTCGCCGCCCGGTTGGAGCACGATTCCGCTAAAGAAGTCGCGGCGGCCTTGTTCCTGCGGAATGCGATCGACGAGGAGCCGGAACCCGATGGTCTCGGGAGCGATGCTGAACTGCTCCTCGATCAGCCCACGCGGCCCGGCCGATACGTCGGCCAGCGAACGGCCCAAGCGGGCTGCCAACTGAGCCGTGACGATGGTCGTCGTTCCCGCGGCGCCCGATCGGAGTTTGGCATAGACCTTCTGGACCTTCCACGGTTCCAGCCCCGCCCGGGAAATCTGCTCGGCAAACGACGTGGGATCCTGCGCTTGCTCGACCGCCTGCAACACGGCCTGGTTGATCAGGTGGCCCAGCGGGTCGTTGCCCTGCGGACTGGCATCGTGGGTCACCACCACTTCCGGACGCCAGAGCCGGATCTGGCGGACCAGATGGGCCGTGAGCATCTCCAGGCCGCGATTGTCGTTAGTCAGGTCCCAGCCTTGGACGATCTGTTGCGTGGTCAGGCCCAGTCCCGGCTGCCGGAGCGGAAACTGCCAGGCCGCCACGAGCCCGCTGGCCCCGACGTTGACCACCGCCTCGCGCAAGCGGTCGTCGGCCGGGGCTTCCTCGCGTTCGGGCAGCTCCCAGTCGCGGCGATTGAGCAGGTCGACCACGCTCAGATAGCCCTCGTTGCCCGAGAGCCGGGCAAAGAGTTCCAGGGGAACATCCTTCGGCTCGCTGAACAGCCCGAGCAGGGCGGCCCGAGTCCCGCCCGAATGCTGTCGGACCCAGCTCTTCCCGCCGTCCCCGGTGGCGAGGATCAGGCCCAACTCGCCGACCGCCCAACCGTGTTCATCGTCGGCGAACGCGAGGGCCCGGATCGGCACCAGCTGACCGGTGGTGAAGACGGTCCAGGAATGGCCGGCGTCGGGGCTGTGGAGGATGCGGGTTCCCGGCGCGCCGGCGATCCAAGCCTTGGGGCCGCGGACTTCCAGGGCGGCGAAGTCGAACTGGCCGATCATGCCGTCCGGCAAGTCGGCCTGGGGCGTCTGCCACGTGGTGCCCAGGTCGCCGGTCAGCATGACCAGACCGCCTTGACCGATCAACCAGCCGTAGGTCGGGGGCACCAGCTTAAGCCGCGTCAAGCTCCGCAGCCCGAACGGCAGCGTGCGGGCCGGCTCAATGGCCCCGCTGCGCACGGTGGCCGCGATCCCCTTGCGTCCGACCATCGCTCCGTTGTAGCGGCCCAGGAAGTCGGCGGCCAGGTAGCCGGCCGTCTTTTCCCCAGGCAACGGGGTCCACCCCCGGCCGCCGTCCTCGCTGACAAACAGTCCCACGGGGAACATCGCCGAGGGGTATCCAATCGCCCAGCCGCGTTTCTCGTCAAAGAACCGCACCTGCTTCAGGGTGGGGAGCACCTGGCTTCGGTCGCGGCTCCAATGCCGCCCGCCGTCCCGTGTCAGCAGCACGACGCCGGAACTGGTGTGGGTGTAGGGCTGAGTCGAGCCGCCGGCTGCCCAGCCGAGCTTCGCGTTGAGAAAAAAGACCGACTCCAGGTGACAGGCAACGCCCGACTCTTGGAGATACCAGCTCTTGCCGCCGTCCTCCGTGTGCCAGATCGTCCCGCGGTCGCCCACGGCCCAACCGAGCTGCGGGCTGACGAAGCAGACGTCGTTCAAGCGGGCGTCGGCACGCATCGCCTCGGTGCACAAGGGATCCATCGTCGGCGAGCCCGACGGCGGCTGCCTCCCCTGCGATTGGCCGAGGGCCGAGGTGGCGGC
This sequence comes from Thermoguttaceae bacterium, assembly GCA_039680305.1. Classification (GTDB taxonomy): domain Bacteria; phylum Planctomycetota; class Planctomycetia; order Pirellulales; family Thermoguttaceae; genus JBDKTH01. Next base: position 3,412 of record JBDKTH010000360.1, read on the forward strand.
CAAGACAAGGACGCCTGCAAGCAGTGCCAGCGTTCGCGCGTAACAGCGTCTCATCGACCACGTAGGACTCCGCCAGTCCCCACCGCCGATGCCTGTTCCTCTGTGAGCGTCCATGTCGCAAGGCCTCCGTGCCGTGGTCTCTCTTCCTTGGCCGCGGCGATTGTAGCGAAAATACCCCGGGGCACCTAGGCTTTTTTGGCGACGAGGGTGGCATGCCGTCACGGAGCGCAGCGACGGGTCGGCATGTTTCTGAACCAGGAAACAGTCTCTCCGGCGGCCAGCCGGTGCGATACAATGGAGCGGCGATGCGTCACGCCCAGCCCCCGGATGACTCCGTGTCCACACCAGCGAGCCCCAACTCCCAAACCTCCCGCCGGCTCCTTGCCTCCCCCCGTCGGCCACTGGCGGCACGCGGCCGCTGGCTCATCGAGCGGGGACTCCTGGTGCTGGTTGCCGTCTTGCTGCTCCAGACGTGGTACCTCGAAGGATTGCTGGTGCCGATGAAGGTCACCAGCGGCTCCATGGCCCCGGGACTGCTGGGGCCGCATCAGGAGCTGGTCTGCGATGACTGTGGAGCCCGCTTCGCCATTGGGACCGATGCCCGGCCCAACCTGTACGCTGTCTGCCCAAACTGCGGCTATGCCGAAAACCGGCCTTCGAACCTGCCCGAGCTGGGCGGTGACTGGACACTGGTCAGCCGTCCGGTCTTCCAGCTTCGGCCGCCACAGCGGTGGGAGGTGGTCGCCTTCCGCAATCCGGAACGGGCTGGGCGGATCGCCGTCAAACGGGTCGTCGGCTTGCCGGGAGAGGCGGTGGAGATCCGCGACGGAGAGGTTTACGTGAACGGGGCGATCCAACGAAAGCCTTTTGCCCAGCAGAAGGCCATGGCCGTGCTCGTCTACGATGCCGATCACGCGCCCAAGCTCGAAACGCTTCCGCCACGTTGGCGGGGCGACCTGCCGAATAGCCAATGGAGCTGGACAGACGGCCGCCTCACCCGGCCCGCTACCCCGGATCAGAAGGCGGCCGACTGGCTCAGCTACGCCCACTGGAATCGGCTGCCAGGGCAGCCCGGGAAGGTCCAGCGCGGCCCGATCACCAATACGTCGAGCTACAACCAGGCGTTTCCCCAGCGGAGCGAGATCGTGCGTCCGGTCCCCGACCTCCTGCTATCGTTCCGGCTGGTGAAGACTTCCGGCGCGGGCAAGCTTTTGGTGAAACTGACCGATGGCCGGGAGCTGATCCGAGTTGAGCTGGATCCGGAGCGGGAACGCCTGGAGGTGTTTCACAACGATCAGCGGCTGGAAGGATTGTCGGGGGGGGACGTTGTGCGTTGTGCGGCCGGTTGCCAGATCGACGTTGCACTGATCGACTGCCAGTTTACGCTAGCACTGGATGGCCGCATCGTGATGCAGTGGTCGTACGAGCCAGGGCGTGACCCGCCCCCGCCAACGCTCCGGCCGGTGGCGATTGGTGCGCGACG
>JBDKTH010000156.1:0-2761 GCA_039680305.1 Thermoguttaceae bacterium
CTTCCTTAGTCCTTCGTCCTTAGTCCTTCGTCCTTTCTTTTGTCCTCCTCCGGCTTGTCAATGCTCAACCCTCCGGCCACCTGGAGCAGGACTCGATAGCTTTTGCCCGGCAAAAGCTTGATTGAGGGGGCCTCGCCGTGGGCGGCGCGGACGCCGGCTTGCTTGGCCAAGGTCGGGTTGTTGGCGTATTCCCAGAAGCGGGACCAGATTTGCTGCTCGAACTCGGAGGGCTTGCCGCCGGTCCGGTAGGCGGCCGGCTGAGAGCCGACGGCGTCGAGGACAAAACCGTCGGCCGGACGCTGGTCTTCGCCAAACACCCGGCGGAACAGGCAGATCGAGGTGGAACGCAACGGGTCGCTCTGTTCAAGATGGGCATAGTCGAACTTCACGACCCAGGCGTCCACGTAGACCACGTCGCCCTTGATCGTAAAGGTCTTCGCCTGCTCGATGGGCCGCCCTTCCTCGTTCACCTCCACGAAACTGAACGTGGTGCGAAGCTCCTTGCCATCCTCCGACCGCTCCTGGCCCAACACGCGGATCTGGGCGACCCGCTGGTTGAGCTTGAGCAGCTTGACCACTGCCTGGAGTCGCTCGATCTCCTGCTGCTTGGCCTCAAGATCCTTGTTCAAGGCCACGATCTGCGTGGCCTGACGCTGGACCTGCCCGCTAAGTTCCCCGATCTCCTTTTGCCTGGCCGTCAGATCCTGCGACAGCCGTGTCACCTCGGCCTCCCGGTCGGTCAGTTGGGCCTGGGCTTGCTGGAGGGCCCACTTGTCGGCCAGATACGTCTTCAAGCCGAACCACCCGCCCACGCCGAGCAGGGCCAGGACGAGCAGGGCCACGATCGTGCCCAGCAGACTGTTCAGCGCGGTCAGAATCTTCAGCACGGCAGAACCCTTTCGACTCGCTCCCGGGATTGGCGGGCCAGAAAACGTTACCCGCAATATACGGCTTCGGCGTCGACTTGTCAGGGGCAATCGCCGTCTCATGGGTAGCCGGTAAGGTAGGGCGGTGCCGAGCTTGCGAGGCCCGCCAGATCCGTGGTAATGCAATGGCGGGCCTCGCAAGCTCGGCACCGCCCTACTTGATTGCCGCTCTTGTTCGTCAAAGCCGATCAGCGGGAATTGCAGCCCTCCCAGAACTGACTCAGGAGCCCGTATCCGAGGGCGGACCGTAGAATCGGGTGATATTGATCCCGCCGCGGAGTTCTTCCTCCAGCAGCTTCAGCCGGCTCTCCAGGCGGTCCACGCGACGCTGCAGGAGCTGCAGCAGTTGATTGGACTGCTGCTCTTTGGACGGACGCGGCACGGACGGATAGCCCAGATGCCGGGCCAGGGCCGAGAAAAGAAACAACGGGTCCTTGCGCCGGTTGGCCAGGGCGATCTTGCCCTCTTTTTCGCCAAACAGAATCGGCTTCTCCGGCTCGCCCACCTGCTGCCGGTAGTGTTCGCTGCGCACGTAGATCATGTCGGCGAAATCGACGATTCCCACCTGGCAGCGCACGATCTGGATCCACTCGCGCCACGCCTCGTCGTAGACCGGATCCGCGGCGATCGCGTCCAGGCCGCGGTCGTAGCCCAGGCGGTTGCGGCAGAGGGTCTCGAACTGGAACAGGAAGATTCCCTGCCGTGACGCCCCCGACGCCCGATACTGGGCCTCGCGCTCGAGGATCTCCAGGGCGATGCGGAAATCGAAGCGGCCTTCATCCTTCTCCGCCTCGCGAACCACGAACGTCTGGAACGGGGCAAAGTAATGGTCCAGCCGGGCCATCGCCGAGGCAAAGACGCCGGTCGCCCGCAGCTCCGTGGCCATGAAGTCCAAAGCATAGGGAAGATTGGTCGTCGAGAGGATCTCCTGGCGAACGGCCAACAGGAGCTCTTGGGTCGACATCGATTGCAGCATCCGTTCCCGGAGCGTGCGGAAGAAATAGGCCTGTTCGACGTACTCTTCGCGCTCCAGCGGAAACGCGGCCGGACCAGCATAGTTCGACGGATTCTCAGCCATGAGTCTTCATCCCAGTTCCATCTCGGCCGGCTGGTCGAGGTGCGTCGGCTCCAAGCGGCCGTCGGCCAGAAGCAGCGTGCGGGTGGCGATCCGCTTCAGGAACGGGCGATCGTGGGAGACGATGAGCATCGCCTGAGGCAACTCGGCCAGGATCTCGACGACCCGCTGGCTGGCCGCCTCGTCCAGTCCGGTGATCGGCTCGTCCAACAACAGTACCTCGGGCTCCATGGCCAGCACCGTGGCCAGGGCCACTAGCCGCTTCTCGCCGCCGGAGAGTTTATGCGTCACGCGATCCTCGTAGCCCTCCAGTTCCAACCAGCGGAGCGTCCGGGCGACGATCCGCCGCACCTCGTCGCGAGGCTTGCCGAGGTTCATCGGTCCGAAGGCGACGTCTTCGGCCACGGTGGGGCAAAACAGCTGGTCATCGGCGTCCTGGAACAAGAGCCCGACGCGCTGGCGCACTTCGTGAAAATCGGCCTCTCGCGAGCGGACCTTGCCGAAAACCTCGATCCGGCCGGCCGTCGGCCGTGCCAGGCCGACGATCAGCGACAAGAGCGTCGTCTTTCCGCTGCCGTTGGAGCCAATCAATCCCACCCTTTCGCCGGCCCCGAGACGCAAGGTGCAGTCGGCCAGGACCGGCCGCTGGGGCCCGTAGGCGAAATGCACGTCGCTCAGATAGATCAGCCGGTTGGTCATAACCACTCCATCAGTGCCATCCCCAACAGCAGTATCAAGGATACCATGCCGAACCGAACGT
>JBDKTH010000939.1:0-1968 GCA_039680305.1 Thermoguttaceae bacterium
GGAATCGGATGGCGATCGTCGTGACGCAGTGCCACAGTGCCTTGGCCGCGACCCGCATCGCCGCTCCCGGCTGGCGATACCGAGAGGTGGGGGCCGTCGGTGAGGTCCGCGTTCAAGAGGCCGCCGACGGCAAGCAACTCGTCAGTCTGCCGAAGGATGGACTGGCGGTGCTGGTCTACGAAAATGCAGAATGATGGATAAATGCAGAATGATGAATGCAGAATGGGGAGACGATGACAGCGTAGGGTTCGGGACAGCCTGAAGCCGATGTTGGCGAAGATATTTGCCAACAGGGTGGCGGCCGATTATATTGCCTGATTGGCGTGGATGGCAAACAACGTTTTCGCTTCTCTGCAAGGCACTTCAATGACAAAACAATCCGGGAATCGGGTTATTCGTGGCGCATGGTTCATTCTGGCTTCGTTGGCCCTGGTGGCAAGCGCGGCGCAGGCCGCGCCGAAGCCCTTTGAGGACGGCGATCGGGTTTGCTTCGTCGGCGACAGCATCACCCATGGCGGGCTCTACCACGGCTACGTCCAACTCTTCTATACCACCCGATTCCCCGAGCGGAACATCCAGTTTTTCAACTGCGGCATCTCGGGCGACTCCGCGGGCGGCGCCACGAATCGCTTTCCCTGGGATATCGGCGCCAACCGGCCAACGGTCGCGACGATCATGCTCGGCATGAATGACGTCAATCGCGGGCTTTACGGCAAAGACAACCCGGACCAGGCCAACCTCAAAAGCCGTCAAAACGCCATCGACGGCCATGTGGCCAATATGCGGAAGCTTTCTGAGCAACTTCGGGATGCCGGCTGCCGGCTGATCTACATTACCCCGTCGATTTACGACCAGACGTCGAAGATGAGCAACGAAAACCTGTTTGGCGTCAACGATGCGCTGGGGATCTGCGGCGACCACGCGAGGAAACTGGCCGCCGAGTTCGGCGGGAGCGTCGTCGACTTCCACGGCGCGATGGGCCGCATCAACGCGGAATACCAGAAGGCCGATCCCAAGGGGACGATCGTCGGCGGCGACCGCGTCCACCCGGGCCCGATGGGCCACCTGGTGATGGCCTATACCTTCCTCAAGGCCCAAGGCCTCTGCCCCTACGTTTCCAAAACGGTGATCGACGCCGCCGATTTGAAGGTGGTCGAATCGCTCAACTGCACGGTGGAAGACGTGTCGGCCACGGCCGGCACGCTCAGCTTCACGAGCCTGGAAAAGGCCCTGCCTTTCCCGACGCCCCGGGGAGCGGAAAAAGCCCTTGAGCTGGTCCCCTTTGTCCAGGATCTCAACCAGGAAGTGCTGACCGTCAAGGGCCTGAGCCCGGGCGAGTATGAACTGGCGATCGACGACGCGCCGGTCGGCAAGTACTCGGCCGGCCAGTTGGCCGCCGGGATCAACCTGGCGGAAAACACCAACACGCCTCAATACAAGCAAGCCGCGAAGGTGGCGGCCGCCAACGAGAAGCGGCACTCGCTGATTGCCGGCAAGCTGCGCAGCTTCGTCAACACCGAAATCTACTTGCGGAACCTCAAGACCGTCGACCTCGACGACTTCGAGGCCGTGAAGAAGGCCCTCAACGCCCGCGTCGACAAACTACGCGAACAGAAAAGCCCCTACGCCAACCACTATGCGGGTCAGGCCAAGCTGTATATTGCAGAGAAGGGCAAGGAGGCTCAGTACAAGCAGGAAGTCGCACAGGCGCTGAAAACGATGCTCACGGAGAATCGGCCTGTGAAGCATCGGTACGTGGTGCGTAAAGCGCGGTAGCTGGCGATCGCGAGGCAGTCAGCTGTCGGCTTTCCGCTCTTCGCACAGAAGGGATGCGGGCCGGGACCACCATGTCCGTCAAGGCTGGCGGGCCTCGCAAGCTCCGCGCCGCCCTACGCCCCCCCCTCCAACTGACGTTGCCCCTGGACGCAGTTCCCGATAGCCTAAGGCCTGCGAGGTGACGCGGCGGTT
>JBDKTH010000513.1:0-3056 GCA_039680305.1 Thermoguttaceae bacterium
GTGTGCCCACGTGAGCTTTTCCCGTCGCCGGGCAACTATCTTTTAGGAGATTTTTCGATGGCGTATCAACTTCCCACGCTCGGCAAGCCGCCGAAGGCCAAGAAGAAGCAGGTGTATCTCGTGGCCAGCGGCGACCTGCGGTTGTCGGCCAATCAGAACTGCTGGGCCAAGCAGCACGAATTGGAGGAGGCCCTCGGCCAGGCCTTGGCCGCGGCTGGCTACGAGTTGGTCCGCGCGCATCCTTACAAGCCGGGCGAGCAGCACGGCTTCATCGGCTCGCAGAAGGAAGGGATGGAGGTCTTTGCCGGGATTGACCCGAACGCCAAGCTGATCGTGGCCGAAGCCGTGTGGCAGTATTCGCATCACGTGCTGGCCGGCCTGTTGAGCCACGAAGGCCCGATCTTGACCGTGGCCAACTGGTCGGGCACCTGGCCGGGGCTGGTGGGCATGCTCAACCTCAACGCCAGTCTGACCAAGGCCGGCAAGAAGTATTCCTCCCTCTGGGGTGAAGACTTCAGCGCCCCCGAGTTCGCCAAGAACCTCAAGACCTGGCTGGAGAAGGGCGAAGTCAAGCACCCCACCAAGCACGTCACCAAGCTGAAGAACGTCAAGATCCCCTCCGCCGAACGCAAGCTGGGCGAGGCCCTGGCCGCGCAGTTGGCCCGCGAAAAGGCGATCATGGGCGTCTTTGACGAAGGCTGCATGGGGATGTACAACGCGATCATCCCCGACGAACTGCTCAATCCCACCGGCGTCTACAAGGAACGCCTCAGCCAGTCGGCCCTCTACTACGAGACCACTCAGGTCAGCGACGACGAGGCCAAGACCGTCTACCAGTGGATGGTCGACCGGGGAATGAAATTCGCCATCGGCCCGAACCCCGAGACCGATCTGACCCTCGACCAGGTCCTCACCCAGTGCAAGATGTACATTGCCGCCCTGCGGATCGCCGACGACTTCGGCTGCGACTGCATCGGCATTCAGTATCAGCAGGGCCTCAAGGATCTGCTGCCGGCCAGCGACCTGGCCGAAGGGATGCTCAATAACGCCGATCGTCCGCCGGTCACCGCCCGCGACGGCAAGCGGATCCTCTACGAGGGCCAGCCGCTGGTCCACTATAACGAGGTCGACCAGTGTGCGGGGCTGGACGGGCTGATGACCTATCGCATCCACAAGGCGATGGGCCAGCCGGTGGAAAACACGCTCCACGACGTGCGCTGGGGCGACTGGGACCAGTCGGGCTCGACGTCGGACTACGTCTGGGTGTATCTGATCAGCGGCGCGGTGCCGCCGGCCCATTTCATTGGCGGCTGGCAGGGGGCATCCAGCGAGCGGCAGGCTGCGATGTATTTCCGCCTCGGCGGCGGTACGCTCAAGGGGATTTCCAAGCCGGGCGAGATCGTCTGGTCGCGTATCTTTGTCGAAAACGGCAAGCTGAAGATGGACCTCGGCCGCGCCGGCGTGGTCGAGTTGCCCGCCGAAGAGACCGAGCGCCGCTGGAAGGAGACCACGCCGCAGTGGCCAATCATGCACACCGTGACCTATGGCGTCAGCCGTGACCAGTTCATGGCTCGACACAAGTCGAACCATATCCAGGTCGTCTACGCCAATAGCGCCGCCGAGGCCGACAAGGCCCTGTTGGCCAAGGCCGCGATGGCCGAGGCAATGGGCATGGAAGTGGCCATCTGTGGCACTCGCAAGAACGGTAAGAGCTGGTAGTTTTCCAGAAACCGCCACATTTTCTCCCACCGGTTCAAGGGCGGCAGTCGGTTGACTGCCGCCCTTTTCTCTTACGGCCGCCGGGGAGCTTCACGCCGGCCGGCTCCCTCGCAAGGCTGGCGGCAGACCGCATTTTCGGAAGAAACCTTCGCTCCTGAGCCCGATCTGCCCCGGCTTGCCGTGGGACGGGGCTGCGATCCCCCAACGATGGCCTATGCTTTCTTTGTGCCGTCGTGACCGCCCTCAGCCCCATCGTGAGAATCAATCGGACTGGGAGCGAGGGTCGCGAAGCCATGGATCACGGATCGCCTTGGAGAGCGAGGAGGGGCCAGTGAGTGCATTTGGGGGCGAGGCGTTGGGGGCAACTGCACCGATGGATCTGGACCACGTCCTGAATGAAATTGGCGGGGACAAGGCATTCTTACGCGAATTGCTCGATGAGTTTGTTGGCAACGCCTGGACGGAGGTGGACACGATCCGCCAAGCGGTCGGCCTACGCACGGCGGACATCGTCGCACGGGAAGCCCATGCGATCAAAGGCGGGGCAGCCAACCTGGCCGCCCAGCCGCTCTCGAATGCCGCCCGCACACTGGAGGACCTCAGCCTCTCTGGCTCGCTCGATGGCGCCAATGAGGCGGTCGGCCGTCTGGAAGAGGAATTGGCCCGCTTGGAACACTTCGTCCGTCAGTGGCGATAGCCTCGCACGCCGGCACGCTCGATCGCGAAGAGGAAGGACTAGTCATGAAGATTCTGGTCGTCGATGACGAGCCTGTCAGCCGTCGAATGCTGGAACGAATCATGCAGACCTTCGGCGACTGTTCGTCCGTGGCCAGCGGCGCAGAAGCCATCGCCGCCTTCGAAGCAGCCTGGGCAAGTTGGGCGCCGTTCGATCTGATCACCCTCGACGTGTCGATGCCGGAGATGGATGGGACCGAAACGCTCTCGCAGATCCGGCAGCGCGAGAATGCCAAGCACGTGCCCAACGACAAGCGGGTGAAGGTCGTGATGGTAACCGCACGGAGCGACAAGCCCACCGTGCTAACCGCCATCCAGGCCGGCTGCAACGATTACATCACCAAACCCCTGCAACGCGAAACAATCGCCAAGAAGCTCGCCCGGCTCTGGGTGCCCTGGGGCCAGCCGTTGGTCCGCACGGCGATGAGCCGGTAGATGCAGAATGACGACGAGGGAGGCTCGCTATCTGCAATGACGCGGGAAGCTGGCTTTCCCTTTCATTCATCCTTCATCCGTTATCTATCCCTCGCCTTCCCGTCCGGGCCGACGCCGCCTTCGCTGCTGACTACCCGCCACTCGGCGTGCGGGGGCGAGTTGAGGTG
>JBDKTH010000124.1:0-1744 GCA_039680305.1 Thermoguttaceae bacterium
TAGCCTCGCTCGTAGGCCTCGGCGATCGCCCGCTCCAGACGCCGGGCGGCCAGCTTGTAGGCCCAGCGCACGAAGATGTAAGCGATGTCGGCCTCGATCGCGTAGGAGCTGATCACCGCGCCCTCGATCATCTGGTGGGGATCACCTTCCAGGAGCAACCGGTCTTTGAACGTGCCCGGTTCCATTTCGTCGGCGTTGACGACCAGATACTTGGGCCGCCGCGCGTCGGCGCCCATGGGAACAAAGCTCCACTTCACGCCGGTCGGAAAGCCGGCCCCGCCCCGGCCGCGGAGCGTGGACGCCTTGACCTCCTGCTGGACCTCCTGCGGCGTCATGGAGAGCGCCTTGCGCAGCCCCTGATATCCCCCCTCGCGCTCGTACTCGTCGATCGCCAGCGGCTCTTGGTCGGGGTGGATGTTCTTGGTCAGGGGGCGCTCCATTCACAACTCCAATTTCCGGTTCATCCAGTGGAAACAGACCTGGGGGCTCTGCCCCCAGACCGCCAGGTACGCTTCCGCCGGATGAACCACATTACGGATACCTTGCAAGAACTGCGTCGATCTTTTCCGGTGTCAGGTCGCCGTGGAAATCGTTGTCGATCATCATGGCCGGGGCATGGTCGCAGGCCCCAAGGCAGGCCATGGGGATCAGCGTGAACCGGCCGTCGGCCGTGGTTTCCCCCAACTGGATTCCCAGCCGCCGGTAGAGGTGTTCACGCATCGTTTCGTAGCCCATCACCCAGCAGCTCACGCTATCGCAAATCAGGATCACATGCCGGCCGACCGGCTCGCGGTAGATCAGGTTGTAGAACGTGGCGATGCCGTCCAACTCGGCGGGCGTCATTTCCAGATAACGGGCGATCGAGTTGAGCGTCTCATCGGAGATCCAGCCGGTGCGACGCTGGACGATCTTCAGTGCCTCGGGCGCGGCCGCGTCGCGCGTGAGATAGCGGCTCGCCTCTTCGTCGATTTCGTGCTTTTCATCGTCGGTGAGCATCCCAGGTCCTCGGTCTATCGGTCCACGTCGGCCATCACGAAGTCAAGGCTTCCGAGGATGGCCGGCAGGTCGGCCACGGTCCGGCCACGGCACAACAGCGGCAGCGTCTGCAAATGGGGGAACGACGGCGTGCGAATGTGGGTGCGATACGAGGTCGTATTCCCATCGCTTACGAGGTAGTAGCCATAGCCGCCCTTGGCGCCTTCGTTGATGATGATTGCTTCGCCCGGCGGGATCACGGGGCCCCAACTCACGTTCAAGAAGTGAGCGATCAGCGTCTCGATGTCGTGCATCGTGTACTTCTTTACCGGCGGCGTGGTCAAGGGATGGGGCGACTTGTAGGGCCCGGAGGGCATGTTCTCCAGGCACTGCCGCACGATCCGCAGGCTTTGCCGCATCTCTTCCACGCGGACCACGCCCCGGGCGAAGCAGTCGCCGTCGTTGGCGGTGGGGATGTCGAACTCGAATTGATCATAGCCGGAGTAGGGACGCCGTTTGCGGAAGTCCCACTCCAGCCCGCACGCGCGCAGGTTCGGCCCGGTCACGCCCCAGTCGATCGCCTCGTCGAGCGTGTAGGCCCCGACGCCCTTGGTGCGCCACCGAAAGAAGCGGTTCTTGATCACCAGGCGGTCGTACTCGTCAATCCTCGGCGGCATGTAATGGACGAAATCACGTACCAGCTTGTCCCACCCTGCGGGCAGATCATCGGCCACGCCGCCGATGCCGACCCAGTTGGGGTGCATGCGCC
>JBDKTH010000330.1:0-3206 GCA_039680305.1 Thermoguttaceae bacterium
CTCTCGGTCGCCAGTTCGCCCGAAAGGCCGTTGATCACCGCTTGGTCGTCGCCGTCGGTCGCGACCCAAGCCCGATCGAGGAAGCCGGCCAGCTGGCGGGAGCGGACCGGATGCTGCAGCTTGCGCACCGCCTTGGCCTCGATCTGCCGCACTCGTTCGCGGGTCACGGAGAAGATCTTGCCGACCTCTTCCAGGGTGTAGGCGTAGCCGTCGGCCAGGCCGTAGCGAAGGCGGATGATCTCCCGTTCACGATAGTTCAGGGCGTTCAAGACGTCGGCGATCCGCGACTTGAGCAGGTCCTGGTTCATGTCGTGCAACGGGTCCTCTTCGCGATAGTCCTGGAGGAACTCGCCGAAGTAGCTGTCGTCGTGATCGCCCACCGGCTGGTCGAGCGAGAGGGGCTGACGGCTCATCTGGAGCACGCAGTTGGTTTCGTCGACCGACAGCTCGGCCTCGGTGGCCGTCTCTTCGAGGCTCGGCTCGTAGCCGTTGGTCTGCAGCAGTTCGCGGCTCACGTTGCGGACCTTGCTCATCGTCTCGATCATGTGCACCGGGACGCGGATCGTCCGGCTCTGGTCGGCGATCGCCCGGGTGATCGCCTGGCGGATCCACCAGGTGGCGTAGGTCGAGAACTTGTAGCCGCGGGCATGCTCGAACTTGTCGACGGCCCGCATCAGGCCGGTGTTGCCTTCCTGGATCAGGTCCAAGAAGCTCAGGCCGCGGTTGCGGTACCGCTTGGCGATCGAGACGACCAGCCGCACATTGCCGGCCGACAAGACCCGCTTGGCGGCGTCATACTCGTTCTGCAGGCGGGCCGTGGTGGCCATGCGGCGGCGAAGGGTCGAGGGGCTTTCCAGCGTCAGGCTCATCAGGTAGCGGAGCTCGTTGCGGAGCTCGCGGATGCGCTGGACGCTGCCGTGCTCGCGACGCAGTTGGGCCACTTCCGCCGAGATCTGGCCCATGCGCTGGGAGACCTCGTTGAGCTTGTCCAACAGCGGCTGCAACCGCTGGGTCCGCAGGCCGACCTCTTCGATCAGGCGGACTGCCTTGTGACGCCGGCAGGCCAGCCGGCGCCAGGCTGCCTTGCGTTCGCGCATCGGGCGCTTCTTGCCGATGACGATCTGGAAGTCGGCCCGGTTCCGCTCCAGGAGGTTCAGGAGCGTGCGGAGGTTCGGCTCCAGAATCCCCATGATGTGCTTCTTTTCGCGGATGTTGGTCACCGAGACCTCGACCGTGCGATCCAGGCGCAGGCGGCCGTCGCGGACTTTTTCCAGCAGATTGACCGCGGCCTGGAGGATGTAGTCGGTGGCCAGCATCGAGTGGCGGAACTTGGTCCGGCTGCGTTCGATCCGCTTGGCGGCGGCGATCTCTTCGCTGCGATTGAGCAAGGGAATCTCGCCCATCTGCATCAGGTAGATCCGCACCGGGTCGTCGATGTGATCGTCGGCGCCGGTCGTTTGGATCTCTTCTTCGTCCAGGGCGAGCTCTTCGTCTTCCAGGTTCGGTTCTTCTTCGACGAACAGTTCGTCGAGCTCATCGCTGTGGGCGTCGAAGTCGAGGTCGAGCTTGGGGGCCTTCTTGGCGAGGTCCTTGGGGCCGTTCCGATGGGCCTTCCCGTTCTGGGCGACTTCCGTTTTCCGGCCGGTCCGACCGTTGGCACTGCGCTGCGAACGCTTGGAACCGGCGACATTCTTCCTGGCGGGCTTGCTGGTGGCTTTCGACAAGGTGCAATCCTCAAAACGCAAGGGAGCTGACTAGAGCGAAACCGCGGACCAACTGACTCTGCGGGGGACAAAAAGCACTTCGGATGCCAAACCTCCTGCGTTGATCCGGGGCGAAAGCACTGAAGCCGTAAGGTGGGAATTGTCAAACACTTCGGGAGACAGGCCGAGCCGAGAGCCGGCGTCCAGTCTCGCGGGACTGTTGCCGCCAGGCATCATGAGGCCAGCGCGCCCGTCGCGTTCGGGAATCAGTCGGAGCGCCAGGGGACGGCGCATCCAGGGAAGTTGTTGGGGGTGGGAAACTCTCGCATCTTCCCAGGTTGCATAGGTGCCACAGACAGCACAATTTAACGTGCACCCTTTAGAATAACAACGCTAGCTGTGCTGTCAATCGGGGAGGGTAGGGAAAATCGAGAGAATCGCGAAGAACCCGCTTAGCCTGATTGGGGGGCTGTCGCAATTCCCGGTGTCACAAGACCACAGAAGGGGTGCTGAATTGGCATTATTGGAGGTCCCGATTCCTTCGTTCGACCGCGTCGCGTTCGGACGAGTGTGGTCAACAACATTGCGTTTTTCCAGTTTGCAGCCACCTAACCAACCCTGTAGGGTGGGTCGAGCGTACCAAGAACATGCGGGTGAATACCCCAGAGGCGTTTTCCAACACGTTCGATTCGGCACGTCCGAACCTCTAGCGAGCCCCACCAGTCGATCTTCGCGAGTTGTTTGCCTGTGCTAGAGGCGAGGTTATCCCGTGCGAGAGAATCCAGCCGGCGCTACCGTGGCAGACCAAGACAAGGTGAGTCTCGCCAAGACGCGAAGACGCCAAGATAGGAAGAGGAAAGAGGAGGAGCCTTCCTTCGCAGGGGCACTCTTCTGCCCGCCCCATCGCCCTCTGAGAGTATGTTCCGAAAGCTCTTCTTATCTTGGCGTCTTCGCGTCTTGGCGAGACACCTTCTTCCGTGACTCTACACGGCCTGCTTGAAAGGAAATCGGTGACGCAGAGCCGGTTCTGGATCCCGGCGGGGCACGAACGGCCGGCAGTGTCCGCAATCCGGGGTCGGTTTGCGCGAACGGCTCTTATCTTTAGGCCCGCCGCCACCTAGAATAGAGACGAGATCCGTCATTGGCAGGGTGCTCGTGTAGGCACGAGGGCGGCTAGAAGACCGATGGGCACACGAGTTAGCCTAATGCGTATCCAGCAACTGGGTGGACGTCCTCCTGAAGAGATTCCGGTCGCGGGTGTTACACTACGTGACCTGCTTGGCGATGTAGTGACATTGGCTCATGTTCATGGGCAGTTTTCGGACGATCCCCTGAGCAATCGCGTGGCTGATGTTCTGAAAGAGGACGATGAGGTTCGGCGTTTTCGCACTCCGCCATGGACATGGGCGAACATGTCCGGTATGGAAGGATTCGTGGTGATGCGATCTGGCAAAGCGATCTGTTGGATTGTAACAAGGATGAACTGAGCAAGACGAGATCTGT
>JBDKTH010000583.1:0-21706 GCA_039680305.1 Thermoguttaceae bacterium
CAAATCCAAGCCCGAGATCCCACTGGTTGACGCGCTCACCGGCAAGGTCGATGGCAAACTCTCTCCGGAGCAGCGAGCCGAACTGACGCTCGACCCGCTGTCGGCAAAAACGTGGCTGCTACGCGAGCAGCCCGGCCAGGTGAGAACGGGCGCGGTTGATCTCGGCGGTGACCTCGGCGGCCGTGTCGAGGATCGGGATGCCGCGGGGCACCGGATGCATGAAGACCTGGGTCGCGCCCTGGTAGTTGATCTTGCGGAGGGCAGCCAACAAGGGTTTGAAGTCCAACGGCCCCGGTCTTGCTGACCTCGGGCAAGATCTCTTCCAACTTCATCTTGCCGTACATGCTGGAAGCCAGGATGTAACGGAGGGAAAACGGTTTCTCCTCGGCAGACGCGACTCGGCCGAACACCAGAGCAGCCGAGCCGGCCCCAACGAGTCGGCACATTTCGCGGCGAGTCAAGCGGAGATGGTTCACGGGCAGAAACTCCTGTGGGGTGAATCTCACGGGCAAGGTGAAAACCATCGTACTTTCCCGTCCCAGCCGAACGCAACTGACTGGACAACCGCCGTTCGAGAAGTCAGACTAGGATCGTCTGGGGACGTCGTTCTGACCGCGGTCCAATCACCCCTTTTGGAAGGTTCACGCTCGTGATCATGATGCCTGGACCATTTGAACTCCTGATCCTCGCGTTCCTGGCGGTCGTCTTCCTCGTCCCGGTCGCCCTACTGGTATTGCTGGCGCTGACGCGGCTCAAGGGGCCGGCAACCGTCGCCTGCCCAAAATGCCGGCGTAGAACCGTGCCCGGGGCCAACTTCTGCCACCACTGCGGGCAACCGCTTGCGTAGGCTAGACGCGGTCCCGCGGGGAGTACTTGGTATGGAGCAGATGGTGCGACTTCTCACCCAGCGGTTGGCCAAGGAACTCTTCGTAGATCCGCTTGATCTGGGGGTTCTCGTGCGACTTGCGAAGCGTCTTGCCCTCGTCTTCCTTGTAGATCGCGGCGATCCGGGCCTGGCGGATGGAGTTGTTCGTGAAGCGGGGCTGGCCGCCCCCGCCAATGCACCCGCCCGGGCAGGTCATCACCTCGACGAAGTGATACTGCCGCTTGCCGCTCTTGATCGCCTCGATCACGCGTTGGGCGTTCGACAGGCCGTGGGCGACGGCCACGTTGAGCGTGACGCCTTCGAGGAAGTCCCAGTCGGAAAGCGTTTCGCGAATCGTCACCGAGGCCTCCTTGACGCCGGAAAGGCCGGCGACCTCGGTCACATGGAGGTTCGCCACCGGCAGCGGCCGTCCGGTGACGATCTCGTAGGCCGTGCGCAGGGCCGCTTCCATCACCCCACCGGTATTGGCAAAGATGTCGGCCGCCCCGGTGGAAAGCCCCAAGGGGGCGTCCATCTCCTCGTCGGGGAGTCCGTCGAAGTCGATCCCCGCCGAGCGGATCATCTTGCCCAACTCGCGTGTGGTGAGCACCACGTCGACGTCACGCACGCCGCTGGAGTTCATCTCGCTCCGCTGGCACTCGAACTTTTTCGCCGTGCAGGGCATGATCGAGGTGACGAAGATTTCTTCGGGACGTTTGTTCAACTTCTGGGCATAGTAGGTCTTCGCCACCGCGCCGAACATCTGCTGCGGCGACTTGCAGGTCGAAAGGTTCGGCAGCATGTCCGGGTGGTAGTACTCCATAAACTTGATCCACCCAGGCGAGCAACTGGTGAACATCGGCAGGGCCACGGGCTCGTTGTCGACGAGGGCCCGCTTCAGGCGGATGAGCAGCTCGCTCCCTTCTTCCATGATTGTCAGGTCGGCGGCGAAGTTCGTGTCGAACACCGCATCGAAGCCGAGCCGCCGCAGGGCCGTGACCATCTTGCCGGTGACCAGCGTGCCTGGCGGATAGCCAAAACACTCGCCCAAGGCCGCGCGGATCGCCGGGGCAGTCTGCACCACGACGTGGTTGGCCGGGTTGTCGATCGCCTTCCAGACCTCTTCGATCTGGTCCTTTTCGGTGATCGCCCCGACCGGGCAGACGGCCGCACACTGGCCGCACTGCACGCAGGCCACGGCATCCAGGTTCTGATTGAAGGCCGGTCCGATCACCGTCTCGAAACCACGGTTCTGCGGGAAGAGGGCGCCCACGCCTTGCGTTTCCGCGCAGACGCTCACGCACCGACGGCACTTGATGCATTTGCCGCTATCTCGAATCAGGGCGGGCGTGGAGGTGTCGATCCGTTTGCGAGTCCGCTCGCCGTTGTAACTGATCGCGCGGATCCCCAGTTCGGCCGACAGGGCTTGCAACTCGCAGTCCTCGTTGCGGTCGCAGGTCTGGCACTCGCCGTTGTGCTCCGAGAGGAGCAGTTCGACGACCGTTCGCCGGGCCTCGCGCACCCGCCGGGTGTTGGTGTGAACCTTCATCCCCTGGCTGACCGGCATCGAACAGGCCGCCACCAGGTTGCGAGAGCCTTCCACTTCCACCACGCAAACCCGACAGGCCCCGATCGCCTGCAACCCTTCGACATAACAGAGCGAAGGGATCTTGATGCCTGCATCGCGTGCTGCGTTGAGGATGCTGGTTCCTTCGGGGACTTCGATCTGAATATTGTTGATGGTCAGCGTGATCATTCGGGGTCCTTTTCGCTATTAGCTATCAGCCGTCAGCAACCGGCTTCCGGCAATCAACCATGGGATCGTCAGCTGTCATTCCTCAGGTTTTCGGCCCTCTTAAGCCGTCAGGCAATACGAAATACTGACGGCTGTCTGGTGATAGCTGACGGCCTCGCTGCCACTCCATCTCCGCTCGTTACTTCACCAGACTCTCCGTTTCATCACTGGGGGTTCCACAGCGGCGGCCGTAGTCGCAACGCAGGCAGCGTTGGGCCTGGCGCAGGGCCACGGCTTCACGCCAGGGCTGCTCAACCTCGTCGAAGTTGTTGCGGCGTCGCTCGACCGGGATCAGCGGCAGCCGTTCGCGAGCCGTGTCGACCGGCTCGGCCTCGGGATCGAACACAGTGTCGACCGGTCGTTCGGCACGCCAGAAGGCATGGTTGGAGCCGGTCAGATACAGGTCAATCCCCACGGCCGCCCGTTCACCCGCAGCCACGGCTTCCACGACCGACGACGGTCCAACGACCACGTCGCCACCGGCGAAAACCCATTTTTCCGAGGTCTGACCGGTGACCGGATTGATCTGGAGGAAGGCGTTGTTGCGGGTCTCCAGCGGTAGTCCATTACAGATCTTCTGGGCGTCAAGGGTCTGGCCGATCGCCACGAGGATATGGTCGGCAGGGATAACGAAGGCTTCCCCGCCTTCCTTGGGCGCCCGACGGCCGGAACGGTCGAACTCGCCCAAACGCATCGGCCGGCACTTCAAACCGACCACATGCTGCCCTTCGACCAGGACTTCGACCGGCGCGGTCAGCAGTTGCAGGCGAACGCCCTCGTGCTCGGCCTCTTCGATCTCTTCCTGGTAAGCCGGCATGGCCTCACGGCTGCGACGGTAGACGACCGTCACGCTCTTGGCGCCGAGCCGGATCGCCGTCCGGGCAGCATCGATCGCCGAGTTGCCGCCGCCGATGACGACCACGTCGTTGCCAACCTTCACCGAGCCGCGGAGGTTATAGGTCCGCAGGAACGACAGGGCGTCGGTGATCCCTTCGGCGTCAGAGCCGGGGATGTCCAGGCCCACGCCTAACGGCGCGCCGATGCCCAAGAAGATCGCCTCGTAGCCCGAGCCGCGGAGCGACTTGAGCGTGAAATCCTTGCCCAGCGCCGTGTTGGTGAGGATCTCCACGCCCATGTGCTCGATCATGCGGACTTCCCGGGCGACGATCTCACGCGGCAGGCGGTAGGAGGGAATTGCCTGCACGAGCATCCCCCCTGGACGCGGCTCGCTCTCGTAGATCGTGGGCCGATAGCCAAGCCGAGCGAGGAAGTAGCCACAGGAGAGCCCCGCGGGACCGGCGCCGACGATGGCGATCTTCCGCTTGGCATTCTGCGGGTTCTCGCGGACCTCGGGCACCTGAACCGTCACCTCCTGGTCGACCATGAACCGCTTGATGCCGCGGATGGAAACCGAGGCATCGAGCGTCGCACGCCGGCACTTGTCCTCGCAGGTGTGGAAACACACGCGCGAGCAGATGGCCGCGAAGGGATTGCGTTCACGGTGCAGCTTGAGGGCTTCGGCGTAGCGTTTCTCGCCGACCAGGGAGATGTATCCGGGAATATCCACATTGGCCGGGCAAGCGCTGGAGCACGGCGCGCTGACCAAGGCCGCGCAGACGCCCGCCCGACACCGCTTGTCGCGAATGTGCTCGATATACTCGTAGCCGAAGTGGCGGATCGTGGATAGCACGGGGTTCGGGGCCGTCTGCCCCAGGCCGCAAAGCGACGAGTCCTTGATCATCTCGCCCAGGTCGATCAGCCGATCAAGATCCTCTTCCTCGCCCTTGCCTTCGCAGATCCGGTTGAGGATCTCCAGCATGCGTTTCGTGCCCACGCGGCAGGGGACACACTTGCCGCACGATTCTTCCTGGACGAATTCGAGGAAGAAGCGGGCGACGTCGACCATGCAGCTGTCCTCGTCCATGACGATCAGGCCGCCGGAGCCCATGATCGCGCCGAGTTCGGAGAGCGACTCGTAATCCAGCGGCACGTTGAGGAACTGCTTGGGGATGCAGCCGCCCGACGGTCCGCCCATCTGCGCCGCCTTGAACTCCTTGCCGCCGGGAATCCCGCCGCCGATGTCGTAGATCAGGTCGCCCAAGGGCATCCCGACCGGCACCTCAACGAGCCCGGAGTTCTTGATCGCGCCGGCCAACGCGAAGACCTTCGTGCCCTTACTCTTGGGCGTGCCGTAGGAGGCATACCACTCGCCCCCGTGCATGAGGATTGCCGGGACGTTGGCGTAGGTTTCGACGTTGTTCAACAGCGTGGGCTTGTCCCAAAGCCCGCGTTCGGCGGGGAACGGCGGACGGGGCCGCGGCTCGCCGCGGTTCCCGGCGATCGACGTCATCAGAGCAGTTTCTTCGCCACAGACGAACGCCCCGGAGCCCATGCGCAGTTCCAGATCGAAACTGAATCCCGAGCCAAGGATATTCTCGCCCAGCAGGCCGCACTCCTTGGCCTGGGCCAGGGCGATCTTCAACCGCTCGACGGCCAGCGGATACTCCGCCCGCACGTAGATGTAACCCATCGACGCGCCAATCGTGTGGGCGGCAATCGCCATCCCTTCCATAACACTATGCGGGTCGCCTTCCAGGACACTGCGGTCCATGAACGCGCCTGGGTCGCCTTCGTCGGCATTGCAGACGACGAATTTGACGTCGTTGACCACCTGACGAGTGAGGCTCCACTTGCGCCAGGTGGGGAAACCGGCGCCGCCGCGGCCGCGCAGGCCGGAGACCTTAAGCGTCTCGATCACGGTCTCGGAATTCCTCTCGGAGAGGACCTTGGCCAGGGCCTGATAACCGTCCTGGCCGATGTAGTCCTCAATCTTTTGCGGGTCGATCTGGCCGCAGTTGCGCAGAACGATCTTCGTCTGCCGCTTGAAGAAGTCCATGTCGCCAGCCCCGGGCACGGACCGCCCGTCGGGGCGTTTGTGCGTCAAGCGGTCGACGACGCGTCCTTTGAGCACGTGCTCGGTCACCAAGTCGCGGGCATCCTCGGGGCGGAGGTGCTCGTAAAAGACGTCGCCGATCTTCAACGCCGGCCCGGCCGAGCACGGCCCTAGGCAGCCGGTCTCCACGATCGACACCCAGCCGGCGATGCTGCGGTCCTGCAATTCCTTCTCCAACGCGGCCTTGACCCGCAGGGCCCCGGAGGCGATGCAACTGGCTCCCATGCACAAGTGGATCTGCTTGTGACCGCTGGCCACCAGTTCGGCTTTCTGCTGGCGGACGGCATCGCGAACGGCAGTCAACTGTTCAGCAGTGGTGATTCTGTTCATGCTGGCTCTCCGTTGCCGCCGGCGCTCTTGTCGCGGTACTGCTCCAGGATCTTGGCCAACTTCGACGGCCGAACGCGCTGGTGGACGTCGTCGTCAATCATGATCACCGGGGAGAGGCCACAGGCGCCGAAGCAGCGCCCCACATCGAGGGAGAACAGCCGATCGGCGGTGGTCTCCCCAACCTCGACGCCCAAGGCGGTCTTCAGCGCGGCCAAGACCTGCTTTCCGCCGCGCACATAGCAGGCCGTGCCCAGACATACCCGAACCATGTGCTTGCCGCGTGGTACGGTATTAAAGAAGGAATAGAACCCAACCACCCCCGCGACTTCGCTGTATGGCTTGTTCAGCGCGAGACTAATTCGCTTGAGTGCCGCCTGGGGCAGATAGCCGAATATCCCTTGGGCAATTTGAAGCACGGGGATCAGGGCCCCGGCCACATGCTGGTAGTCGCGAAGAACGTCATCGAGCTGGGTCAGGAGTTCCTCTTCGCTGGCTTCTCGGCACGCAGCGCATGCCCCGTCGTTAGGTACCATGGTTCGCCTCGTTTTCCGCAGTTCTCAAAAACCTCAGACCTGACGCACATTTCCTTCACAGCAGCGAGCTTCTCGGAAATCTGTATCGGAATCGGCCAAGCCCAGATGCGAGCATTGCTGTTCAATTCCGGGACAAATTCCTTGCGATGAGAACCTCAATATATACCAAGAGTTCGCAGGGAATCTACTCATTCCTAGGACGCTCTTGTCAGGGAGACCAAGTTCCAGCACATTTGCTGGCGAGTGTACGACGCCATCGTACAGCTCGTACAGAAGCGTGCGGTGAGACGCGTATAACGAAAGGCGTGGGGAAACGCACTCGTCACCTTGCCAAGTCCCCTGCTCCTCGCGTTACTCCCTGCACTCCACGCCCCCCTTACCCGGCGTCCTATCCATTGCGCACGCTTGGAATGCGATTTGCAATGATTAGAACGTGGATGAACACGGCGTTTTGATTTCATTCCATTTTCACGGAGGTTGTTGTGAACGAGGATCAAGTCCGCCATTTTTCCGATACGCTTTCCCGCTAGCATGGACGCCCTATCACTCGGGCAACTGTTGGTGCGTCCGCTGGTCGCTGTGCTCCTGGCCGGGATCCTCGGTTGGGAGCGCGGCGTCCGGGACAAGCCCGCCGGGCCGCGAACGCACATGATGGTCGCCCTCGGGTCGGCCACGTTCACCTATGTGTCACTGATGCTCTATCACAGCCTTGCTCTACCGGGTGAAGGGCACCACGCGGACCCCAGTCGGGTTCTCCAGGGGATTATTGGGGGGATCGGCTTCCTGGGCGCCGGCAGCATCATCCGTTCCGCCGGATCGGTCCAGGGACTCACCACTGCGGCCACGATCTGGGTCGTCGGCGCAATCGGCGTGGCCAGTGGCCTGGGCCACTACCTCGTAGCGGCCTACACCACGCTGCTAGCATTCCTGGTGCTCACCGCGGTCGGCCAGATCGAGCGAAGGCTGATGAAACACGGGACACGAGAGACGTCGCCGAGAGAAACGGAACCGGGATCACGATCCGGCCATCAAGATACACAAAGGAGCGAAGAAGATGACGATTCTTGAGTTTCTTCTGCTGTTGTTGGTCGCCGGGATCGCCGGCACAGTGGCTCAGGCAATCGTCGGTTACTCCTCGGGCGGCTGCCTGGCATCGGTCGCCCTGGGGTTCATCGGCGCCCTGCTGGGGAGTTGGCTTGCCCGCCTGCTCGGCCTCCCCGAGGTGTTCGAACTCCAGATCGGCGACCATGCCTTTCCTGTGATCTGGTCGATCATCGGCGCCGCCCTCTTTACCGCCATCCTCGGCCTGCTGGCACGGTCCCGACGAGGAGTAGCGTGAGGCGAAGAACGAAGAATACCGAATGATGAACGCAGGGGATGAAGAAGAGACCGGAAGTCCTCATCATTCATCATTCCGCATTCTTCACCCCGCACTTCCTATCCAGGGGAGTTCGATGGTGACACGTGTGCCGTGGCCGATTTCGCTGTGAACCTGGGCGTGGCCGCCCAGCAGGCGGGCTCGCTGCAGAATCCCCTCCAGGCCGAAGTGGCCCCGCTCGACCTGTTCGGGGTCGAAACCGACGCCCCAGTCGCGAACCTCCACACGAATCGTGTCGCCTTGGCGGACGAGCTTGACCAGCACGCGATCGCTCTGGCTGTGCCGACGGATGTTGGTAAGGCTCTCCTGGACTACGCGGAAGATAGCGTTCTCCAACTGAGGCGCCAAGCGGCCGCCGTTGATGTTGTGGATGAATTCGACATCGAGCCCCGCGTCGCGGCGAGCTTCGCTGACCAGGTCGCTAACGGCCTCCACCACGCCTGACTCGTCCAAGGCCAAGGGACGCAGTCCACGGATCAGGCGGCGGACTTCGGCCACGGCGTCATTGATCGCGCGGAGTGCCATGTCAAACAGACGCCACGCCTCCTCCGGGCGCTGAGCCAAGGCTTCCCGGAAACTCTGCAGATAGAATCCGGCACCGGTCAACTGCTGAGCAAACCCGTCGTGGAGTTCGTAGGCCAACACCTGCCGGTCGCGTTCTTGCAGATCGAGCATCTGCCGGAGGGCCTGCTGCTCCTTACGCACCGCCTCTTCCGCTTGTTTGCGCTGGGTGATGTCGTGAACAATGCCCTGAAACTCAATCACCGCTCCCGACGCATCGCGCAGGGGACGTCCGGAGAGGAGCACCGTAATTGGGCTTCCGTCTTTGCGTTTCCATGCCAACTCCACGGCCTCGACCTGGCCTTTGCAGGCCAAGAGTCGCTCCCGGGCTTGCGGATCGCGATAGATGTCTCGGATAATGTTGGCGCCCAGTAGTTCCGCCTCCGAGCGATAGCCGAGCATCCGGACCAGGGTCGGATTGACCTCCAGCAGCTTCCCGTCGGGCGTGGACCGGAGGACGCCGTAGGTGGCATCCTGCAGCAGGGCACAAGACTCCACCAGCGACCGGCCAGGAGTCGCAACCTCCCAATGGCAGCGTGTGCGATGCCGCACGCTCCGTTCGGCCACCGCGAGCCGCACGGCGATTCGCGCGGGGTCGTCCCACACGATCAGATAGTCGTCGGCGCCAGCGTCGAGCAACTGCTGGAGAAAAGCCGGATCGTCCTGTCGCGTCAGCACCAGAAGCACCTGCCGCCATCCGAGCGGTTGGGCCTTCCACTGGTGGCACAGTTCCAGGCCACGCGGGGCCAACGCGTCGACGTCGAGGATAACCAATGGACACGCTTCCTTCGATGGCACCTCGCCCGCGGGTTCAGCCTGCGCTACCGTGACAACTTCATGGTCGCGACGTCGGAGTGCTTCCGCCACGGCCTCCCGCACAGGCGGGTCGGGGGCGATAAGAAGCACCTTCATCCTGGTTCTCTCCCGAGGTTCATCCTGCCCCCCATCATTGACAGTGAATTAATACCGACGCCACCACGCTCAAAGTCTGGGGAAATCGGCCGATGTAAGCTGCGACGGGTCGCCCCTACCCACAACCCCTTTCACAGCTTGCAGTTACAGAGCGTACTATCAGAACACATGGTGCAAGGCTGACAGGTTGACACTTTCGCAATTCCCGGTCTTCGGAAGCCCTCTTGCGTCAAAGACAGCTCGGCTCACGCCGGAAGCGTATAGCGACGCTCCACCAAATCGCGAATCGCTCGGCGGCTCTCGTCGGCCAAGAGATGCTCGTCCTTTTCGACCGCTTCCGCCTCGGCAGCCAATTCCGGGTCCTTGATGACGTCGCGGAACCAGCGGGAGTAGTCGCCGCGGCGAAGGTGGAAGAGCCATGTCTCGTCGTCCACCCCCTCGGCAAGTTGCAGGAAAATGAGCAGGTTCTGGGCCCGGAGGTGGAGCTTGCCTTCGGGGCCGCGAAAGACAAACTGTTCTTCGTCCAGCAGTTCTCCTTCGGCGTATTTGCGCACGTGGCGTTGGCGTTCCGCCCGCGGAGGGATGCTGCGAATCCAGAAGGGCTCCTCCTGCGTTCGCCGCTGCCAAATGAGAGCCTCCCCAGTTTCGAGTCTGACCGGCGGCCCGCCCGGGGGAGGCTCTCCGAGCATCCGGCTGAAGTTGCGGAGGGTTTCCAGCGGTTCCCGGCCGATGGCGATGACCGTGTCGATCCGCGTCAGGACCGCTGGGGCGACAAGTTCGGGATGGACCGAGATGAGCATGATCTGATGCCACACTTCCGCGGTCATGATTGCCGCCGGGGCCCGGGAAGCCGGAAACACGTGGTGGGCCTCGTCGATCAGGAGCCAGTGCGGCCGGCCGGTGCGAATCCGCAAATCCAGAAGCGCCGCAAGAAAACGATCAAACGCCCCGGGCCGGTCTTCGAGGGGCACGCCGACCAGGTTGATCACCACATTCTCCTCCGGCTTTTCCAACACGGCGATCACTTCTTCGACCGTCGGTGGTTTCTTGCTTGTCCCCAGCGACACGGCGATGTCCAGGTTCTGATAGTCGCCTTCCGGATCGATGATGCAGAACTGGTACTCCTGGTCGGCGAGGCGTTCGAGCACTCCGGTTGCGAAGGTCGACTTGCCGCTCCCCGAGGTGCCAGCCAGCATCACGTTCACACCAAACGGCGGCATGCGGTCCTCCACGTCGTCTTCTCGATGGCCCAGCGGGATATCGTGGCGGCGCAGGGCGGGCTCCAACTCACTAAGGTCCGTTTCCAAGAGCAGGTCGATCAGTTCGGTCACGCCGTCGCCGTGGTCGCCGGTGGTCACGAAGTCGGCCGTCGTCTTGACCATGCCCAGGGCGTTGGCGACGGCCACCGAGCACTCGCAGAAGCGGAGAAAGGCGTGATCATTCTCCGCATCGCCGACGGCGACCGTGTTGTGCCGCGACAGTTTCAACTGGTGGAGTGCTTCCTCCAATCCGACGGCCTTGTTGACTCCCGAGGGGAGGACCATCACGGCCCCCTTGTTGAAGACCACCTGGAGTTCGAGGCCAAGGGTATGGATCACCTCCAGCACGGTCTGCCCGTGCGGTTCCCAGGTGGACACAATCACATGACCGGTGGACAGCGGTTGGACATGGCGATCGCGCAGCATGCGGACGAACGGTTCAGGAGGCGGCGAGCCCAGCACCTGCGTTTCCTTCGTGGCCGGCCAATACAGGAGGGCCCCATTCTCCACCACCAGGCAGTCGAACAGTTCGGTGTGCGGAAACGTGGCGAGCAGGTCGTCCAACTCCCGGCCGGTCACCAGGATCAACTTGCGTCCCGAGTTGCGTAGCCGCTGGAGGGCCTCGTGGGTCTTGTCGTCCACCTGGCCGTGCCGTGCCAGGGTTCCGTCGTAGTCGCAAGCCAGCGCATAATAGCGCACGGTTCTACTCCCCTCGTCATCGTTCAAGCCGCAATCCGTCGTCGTGGTCGATCCGGCAACGCCGCTCGCGGCGGGGCAAAAAAGCGTCAACCAGAGTAATCCTAGAAGACGAGAATGAGACGAGAATCGGGAAAAAGCCGGTTCATCCGAGGACAGGTCCCAGGGGCCGGGGGACAGGATCCCCCACCGTGCCGCGAGAGTCCCCGCAGGGGGATTTCGAAGAGGAGCCTTTACTTTTGCCGCGTACCGACGGCGATCCGAATCGTCGTGATCAGGGCGTCCGACGAGTCACCCTTGGGCAGATACGCCGTCGCGCCGGCCTCGCGCATCGCCTGGGCCATCTCATCCTGCTCGTGCATCGACAGGCCGATCACCCGCACGCCCGGCAATTCGGCCGTGATCCGCCGCGTGGCTTCGACGCCATTGAGCCGTGGCATGGTAACGTCCATGACAATTACGTCGGGCTGGGTTCGCAGGGCCAGTTCCACGGCCATCTGCCCATCCGAGGCTTGCGCGATGACCTCCATGTCGGGCTCTTCCTCCAGCAAGCCGGCCAGGCCCTGGCGGAGAATCTCGTGGTCGTCGGCCAACAGGACGCGAATTTTCGCGGCATCGGCGGTCGAGGGCGGCGCCGCCGCGGCCGCGGCGGCCGCCCGGACGACCTTGGCCACCTTCGCCGGCGAGACGACGCGTTGCGGCGAACCGCAGGGGATCGTGAGCGTGACGCGGGTCCCCTTTCCCAGGCCGGTGACCACGTCAATGCCACCTCCGACCAACTCCAAGCGTTCGCGGATGCTAAACAAGCCGAAGCCGCCTTCTGACGAGCCGCCCCGTTCAAGTCGTGCAGGGTCGAATCCGGCGCCCAGGTCGCTCACCGTCACCTGGAGCGTCTGGTCGGCGTTCTTCCACAGTTCCACCAGCGAGATCTGCACTTTGGCATGCTTGACCACGTTGAACAGCAACTCGCGCACTGCCTGAAACGCCAACAGCCGCACATCCTCGGGGAGCGGGTCTAGCGATTCCTTGACCCGCAGTTCGACCGAGAGCCCGTGCTTATCACGGGTGTACTGCGAGAGCCATTCCAGGCCGGCCATCAGTCCACCGTCGTAGAGGATCGGCGGGCTGAGTTCTACGGTCAGGGAGCGGGATTCGCTGATCGCCTGATCCAACAGGTCATCCACCGCCACAACCCGCTGCCGGACCGTCTGGTCCGGCGTGCGGCGATGGAGAATTCCCAGCTTGAGCCGGGCAGCCACCAGCAACTGCTGCAGGTGGTCGTGAAGGACCTGGGCTAAACGACGTCGTTCACGAGTCTCGGTCTGATTCAACTCCGCCGCCAAAGCCCGCAGCTGGCTGGCCCGCCGCTCGGCCATCGCCGTGCGTTCTGCCACGCGTTGTTCGAGCGTCTCGTTGAGCAGGCGGAGTTGCTCCTCGGCCTGCTTGCGCTCCGTGATGTCGCGCATGAAGACCGAAATCCCCCGCTGGCTCGGATAGGCATGGGTCTCAAACCAGCGGGGGACAATCGCCGAGCGTGCTTCGAAATGCACGGGGACCTGTTCATCCATCGCCATCTGGTAGTGGCGGGCGAACTCCGTCCCCTTGCCCTGAGGGAACTCATCCCAGTAGACCTTGCCCAGCAGTTGCTCGTGAGACCGGCCAAAGACCAGTTTCGCGGCCCGCTGGTTCATGTCCACGAACCGCCACTGGCGATCGATGATGAAATACGAATCGGCGATTCCCTCCAGCACGGAATGCAACTGTTGCACCGACTCGGTCATCTCCCGGGCGGTGGCTTCCGCCTCCTCGCGCCGCTTATGCTCCGTCAGGTCGGTGATCATCGCCGAATAGGCGGCCACTTCCCCCAAAGGCAGCGGATTGATCGCCATAACCACGGGAAACAGGCTTCCATCGGCGGTCTGCAGCAGGAGTTCCGCCTGGCAGTTTGTCTTGCTGGCTTCACGCAGCAATTGCTCGAACCGGGGGAGACTGGAAGGCCCCACGAACTGGTGCATCGGTTGGGCGAGAATGCGCTGTGGGGGGACCTGCAGCATCTCGGCCAGACGCTGGTTGCAGTAGTAGATCGTGCCATCCTTGCCGAGACTGACCGCCCCCTGCTGCATTTGCTCGACCGTCATCCGGTAGAAACGATCGGCCCCGCGGAGATAGTAGATCTGTTCACCCTCGCCCCCGCTGACCACCACGGCATCGACGGCCCCGCGGCGGATCGCGTCGAGGGTTTCCTCGGCCTCTCTCAGCCGTCGGCGGAGTTGTTGGATTTCCTGCTCCTGTTTCGTCTTGCCTCGAACATCCATGGGCAACTCCGTACGGCCATCCCTCGTTCTAGTCAGGCTTCCCATCATCCGCCGGCTTCAAGTCGAGACCGGCCAAGACCCGCTCGGTATCGCTCAAATCGCCGATCAACCGCCGCAAGGGCAACGGCAGTTTCTTAACCAGCGTGGGCGTGGCCACAATCTGCTCCGAACGAGCCAACGACGGCTGCTGAGAGACATCGACCACCTCCAGGTCGTAGCGACCCGCCAGTTGCGACTGACAGACCTGCTTCACGTTGGCAATCGCCTCGGCCGATCGCTCCGTCAGCCCGGTCACGAAGAGGCGAAGCACGTAGTGCTGATCCTTGTGTCCGGCCAGTGTCTCTTCAAACGCCTGCAACCTGTTGACAAGGGCCTTGGTCTCACGGCGGGTCGTGTCAGGCGGTTTCTTACTCTTCTTTGGCATCTTCTTTCCTGTCATCCCAGCAAGCCCACCACCCAGCTTTGCCTTCTCGTGCTCTCAAAGATATCTACGTTCCAGACCTATCGCCTGGTTCTACGCCCTGTGCGGGCGAAGCTGCAGTCCGACTATGGTACGTTCGGCGTTCGACAGGTCGCCAATGATCTTGCGAATCGGCTTGGGGAGTTTCCGCACGAGGGTGGGAATGGCGAGAATCTGGTCCCCCCTGGCCAGCTGGGGGTTTTCCAGCAGGTCGATCACCTCAATCCGATACTGACCGGGCACGTGCTCTTCACACAGTTTCTTCAGGTTTGCCAGGGCAGTCATGCACTTCGGCGTCTGGCCGGCTACATACAATCGCAGGTCCCATCGAACCTCCTGGCAGCCGCCACAGCCCTCGCTCTCCCCCAAGGTATTATCGTTGGCCCCCGTCCGATTCTCGGCCTTCTTCCGCGTTTTCCCGGTCCGCGGCTCGGGCTTGGCCTTCTCGTCGCGGCCACGTATCATCGGCGACCTCCTTGCGTTTTGCGCTTCGCGGGGCGACGCTCGTCGCCATTGCCAGCCTGATCAGCCCAGCGGCGACTCGCCAGTTCCTCGCGGTCAGCCTTCTGTTGGATCTCGCGGGCCTGAAACTCCGACACAAGTCGCATAAACTCCTCCTCATCGGACTCGTACTCCGCGTGCAGGGCGGCGATCTGTGATTGCAGCAGAGTGCGCCGTCGCTCCAACTCGCGCTGCTTGCGTTCCATGTCCTGTTTGCGCAACGCGACTTCGTTCCTGATGCGAGCTTCCTGGGCCAGCCGGGACGAGCCGGTGAGTACTCCCTCCGGTCCCACGTACACGTCGATCAACTCCACGCCGTGGTCGGTGAGGCGGAACTCGCGGACTTGATTCGAATGGGCCATCCCCCGCGACTTGAGCACGTACAACCCTCGGTTCCGCTCGCCGTTGTACTCGATGTCGCGCAGCAACAGCCAGGTGTCCATCAGGCTCGACACGCCGACCTCAGTCTGCTCCAAGGCGCTGATGTGGCTCCCGCTAGTCAGAGTCGTAAACACTCCGGTGATGCGCTGCGCCTTCAAAAAGTCAATCACACGCATCAGCATCGTCTTGACTTCGTCACTGTTACCCACGGACGCGAAATTCGTCACCGGGTCAAGGATCACCGCCTGCGGCTTGAACTCCTGGATCTGCTTGTGCATCGTCGTCAAATGCATCTCCAGGCCGAAGAGGGTGGGCCGGGAAGCGTGAAAGCGAAGCAAGCCCTTTCTGACCCAGGGCTCCAAATCGTTCCCGATTGATCGCATATTGCGGAGGATCTGGCTCTGGGATTCCTCAAAAGCGAAGTACAAGCACCGTTCCCCGCGCCGGCAAGTGGCATCGGCAAACGACGCCGACAAGCTGCTCTTACCGGTGCCCGCCGTGCCGGAGATCAGTACGCTGGACCCGCGATAATACCCGCCGCCGAGCATGGTATCGAGCCGCTCCACGCCCGAGGACACCCGCTCGTCGGACACCTCGTGAACCAGGCTCAGCGAGGTGATCGGCAGAACGCTGATGCCGCCGTCATCGATGAGGAAGGGATACTCATTCGTGCCGTGCGTTGTGCCACGATACTTGACGATCCGGAGCCGTCGCGTGGAGACGTTCTCCGCGACGCGATGATCCAGAAGGATTACACAGTCGGAGACGTATTCTTCCAGTCCGTGCCGGGTGAGCGAACCATTGCCCCGTTCAGCCGTGATGACCGCCGTGACTCCCTTGTCCTTCAACCACCGGAACAGACGACGCAGCTCCGCGCGAACAATGGCCACATTCGACAACCCGCTGAAGAGCGTCTCCAGGGTGTCGAGCACGACTCGCTTAGCTCCGATGGAGTCGATCGCCA
The DNA here is from genome assembly GCA_039680305.1 of Thermoguttaceae bacterium. Lineage (GTDB taxonomy): Bacteria > Planctomycetota > Planctomycetia > Pirellulales > Thermoguttaceae > JBDKTH01. The sequence continues at coordinate 15,904 of JBDKTH010000583.1, forward strand.
AGCCGAGGCGAATAAACAACCCTTCCAGGTCGTACTCGCCGGTCTCCTCGATCTCGCTACGCTCGACCCGCACGTGGTCCACCAGCAGCAGGTTCTTCTTGACCAGATCGTCCAGATCGAACCCCAGCGACCGGACGTTCGCGGTCAACTCTTCGGCCGTCTCTTCAAAGGCCATGAAGACCCCTGGTTCCTTGAACTGCATCGCCCCCCGGACCAGGAACTCCATACCTATGAGCGTCTTGCCACTACCGGCTCCACCGCAGATCAAGGTCGGGCGTCCCCGGGGCAGCCCCCCCTCGGTAATCTCGTCCAACCCTTGAATTCCCGTCAGCGATTTGGGAATCGCGCGTCGCTCCATCTTTCTTCCGCTGGTAGACTTCGCCATGTTCGACCCTTGCTGCAGGCGTTCACTCGACAAAGCAAGAGCACACCTAGAACTGCCCTGGATACCCTGTGAGAAAACTCATTGTCTTGCGTCGAAGAGGGCGGGTCAAGCATCCACGATGGTTTTCGAACCTGGGTGTGCTTTTCATGGAAAACCACGTCAACGTGCCCTGAGACCGCGGCACGAAGCCACCCCTTCCTCGATCCGCCAAGGGCCCGCACGTCTTTGCCACAAATCCCGTGATTCTGGACAGTTCGATGGGCTGAAGGTGCCTTGTGGCGAGATACGAGCGAGGACATTTCAGGGCATTGCCGATGTATGCCTAGGGTTTTTCCGGATGGGACGCCGAGAATCTTTCCTAAAGCTCAGCCGAATCTCGCCTCAGACGTCGGTCCGCAATCTCCTGACAGCCCCCCCAACCTTCTGACATTATCCCTACGAACATCGCAAAAGAATCAACAACATCAAGGTTGGGTAGCGACGAATCCTTCCGGTCAACATGTCCTATAGTTAAGTAGGGGCCACGAGTGTCGACGAGCGAGGGCGGTGGGATGTTCTCCTTCAAGACGCAAAAGAAGCAGGTAGGCGTTCACCAGTTACTTCGTCGGGCGATGAACGCAACGAGTCCTAATCACCCCCCTACACAGGGTGAATCCCGTTGGGAGGATCGCTCCAATCGGACCATCCCGGTCCTGTTGGCGCCGTATGCCGACGGACAGCCGATCGGCGACGAGCATACGATCGCCCTGACGAAGAATCTCTCCAGCCAGGGTGTTGCCCTGGTGTTACCGCAACCGTTCCGCGCCGAACAGGTCCTTATCGGTTTCTGGCTGGACGCGCGTCCGGAATTTGTTTTGGGCCACGTACGGCAGAACGTTCCCCTGGGTGGCGGCTACTGGCAGCTGGGGGTCGAACTGACCGAGCGGACTGGGCCGGCAACTTGTCCGGCCATTGAGAGTCTCGTTCCTCTGACCGCCCGACTGCGGGCGTGAGCGTCTCACGACTTTGGTCCGGAAGACGGCATCGCCGTCAGAATCCCTCGCCGATCCTGAAGGCCTGGCCGAGGTTCTGCCCCACGCCGTAGTAGGCTTGCTTTTCCGGGGCAAAGAGGATGGGCCGGACCTTTTCGATCTCGGGCAAGCCGTCAAGACCCAACACGGATTCCTCCGCCTTTACGTCGAGAATCTCGCCGACAAACTGCGTGTGCAGTCCCAGTTCGAAGACCTCGATCACCCGACACTCGAGGACCAACGGAAACTCGCCGATGAACGGGGCATCGACGAGTTCGCTCCGCACGGGTGTCAGCCGGGTGGCCGAAAACTTGTCGACGTCGCGGCCGCTGACCATGCCGAAGTAATCCGCCTGGCGGATCTGCTCCTCGGAAGGCACATTGACCGTAAAGGCCCGGCGTTCCATCAAACCATCAAAAGTGTAGGTCGCCTTGCGAAGTGCGACGGCCACGCAGGGAGGCTTCGAACTGCAGATGCCCCCCCAGGCGATCGTCGCACCGTTCGGCTTGCCATCCTTGTCGTACGTGCCGACGATCCAGGTCGGGGTCGGATACACCAGGGTCCTGGCTCCTAGCGACCGCTTCATCGCAGTTCTCCTTTCCTGTCAACCGGCAAGGCTTCGCGCATCCACCGGCCTCACCATAGCCGGAAGCGGCGGTCATGACAACCCACCCAGGACGCGGGGGCAGCCAAGCAAAGTGTCTACCCCAGGACAAAACGGCTGCAAGGCCCTCAGAATCGGCCGTTCGCTGGCCCACGTGGGGCGGTCACCTGGGCGAGTCTCCCTGCGTTCCTACAATCATGCATTACGATCCTTTCGAATTCCCCGCGAAAGCGCTGATTATGCATAATGATTACGTGGGCTCGGACGAATTCGTCCAATCGTCGGGCGCGGCCCTCCTGCTGGTCGATATCATCAATGATCTGGAGTTTCCCGGCGGAGAGGAGCTTTTGCACCACGCCCGGCCCATGGCGGAACGAACGGCGGCGCTCAAAGAACGAGCGACACGAACGGGGATTCCCACGATTTACGTCAATGAACCGGCCGATGCGCAAAAAGCCACGTTCGGCAACCTGGTCGACCACTGCCTGAAGCCGACGGTGCGAGGTAGCCCGGTGGTCGAGCTCTTGCGTCCCAAGAAAGACGATTACTTTATCGTCGCTCCACTGCAGTCGACAGCCCTGCTGGACAAGCTCGACATGCTGGCCAAGACACTGCAGTTTCAGACCCTGATCCTCACCGGACTTGCCGCGAGCCTCCAGGTCCGCTTCGCGGCCAACGACGCCTTTTTCAGCGGCTTCCGCTTTGTCGTCCCCGAAGATTGCGTTGCCTCGAAGACCGCTACGCACACCCGCGATGTCCTGGCCCAAGTGCAGACGCGTCTGGATGCCGACGTCGTTCGCTCGACCGATCTTCCGCTTCAAGCCCTCGTCTACGCGCCGATGCCCGCGATGAGCGGAAACTCGCGGTAAGCGTGGCCCCAGCAGTGCTCATGCCGCTTCCGCGCCCGGCACAAGTGCCGGGGCTAAACGATCTGCACGCCCTCATCAATTTGCAGTTTCCAATCTGCAGTTTTCAATTTGCAATCCGCTACCCCACGTCGCCGAGTTCCAGCGTCTGCCCATACCGGACCAGCATCATCCTCCGCAGCAACGCGTGCTCCGGCTGCGAAAGCCCCGGATCGGCCGCAACAAGTTCCTTGGCGTCGCGGCGGGCTTCCTCAAGAATTGTCGCGTCGCGCAACAGGTCGGCTACGCGAAACGGCGGCAAGCCGTGCTGCCGGGTGCCCAACAGTTCGCCTGGGCCGCGGAGGGCAAAGTCGATTTCCGCCAAGCGGAATCCGTCGGTCGTAGAGGCCAAGGCCTCCAGCCGCTGCCGAGCCTCTTCGTTCTCCGTCTTGGCGAACACCGTGCAGTAGCCGGGAAAGTTGCCCCGGCTGATCCGTCCACGCAACTGGTGTAACTGGGCCAACCCAAAGCGTTCGCCGCCTTCGATCGTCATCAGCGTGGCGTTGGGCACGTCCACGCCGACTTCCACGACCGACGTGCACACCAGCACCTGGATCTGACCGCGGCGGAACTCGTCCATCGCCAGGTCCTTTTCCTCGGGACTCATCCGGCCATGGATCAAGCCTAGGCGAAAGGCCTCCAGCGGCCCGTTGGCCAAGGCCTCGTACATCTCTTCCAGGCTCCGGACGTCGAGTTGATCCGACTCTTCCACCAGCGGCGTAACCACGTAGCCCTGCCGGCCCTCGCGAAGCTTCTTGGAAAAGAAGTCCCACCACCCCTGACGCTTCTCCTCCGGGGCCAGGTAGGTGTGGACCTTCTGCCGGCCGGGCGGGCTGTCGCGAAGCGTGGAGACTTCCAGGTCGCCGAACAGCGTGAGGGTCATGGTCCGCGGGATGGGCGTGGCGGTCATCACCAGGTAATGCGGTTCCTCGCCGGCCTGCTTCAAGGTGGCTCGCTGCCGCACGCCAAACTTGTGCTGCTCGTCGATCACCACCAGCCCGAGCTTGCGGAAGTGGACCTCGTCTTGGATCACCGCCTGAGTGCCAACGACCAGGTCCAGCTCGCCGGCGGCAATCCCCAGGAGAATCGCATCCCGGACTTTCGTCGTCAGCCCACCGGTCAACAGACCGCGGCGGACCTGGCTGGTCGCCAAGAGCCGATTGAGGGTCAGGAAATGTTGCCGGGCAAGGACTTCCGTGGGAGCCATCAAGGCGGCCTGATACCCTTGCGCCACGGCCAACAGCATTGCGTACACGGCCACGATCGTCTTGCCGCTTCCCACGTCGCCCTGGAGCAAGCGGTTCATCGGAATCGGCTTGGCCATGTCGGTGGCAATTTCGGCGATGGCATGGTCCTGGCTGGCAGTCAACTGGAACGGGAACAGCCGACGGATTCGGGCGTCGATCTTGGGCGTCGCCTCCAGACGTGGGGCGTGCTGCGACAACTGCTGCTGATGACGCTTGATGGCCAGGGCCAGTTGGAGAATGAACAGCTCTTGGTAGACGAACCGCCGCCGCGCCCGCTGGAGGCTCTCTTGGCTTGTGGGAGAATGGAGTTCAAAGAGGGCCTTGTGAAGCGGCCACAGGTCGTGGCTCTCCAGGTAGGCGGCCGGAAAGACCTCGTCCAATAGCGAGGCATGCGACGCCAAGACCGACTGCACCAGCCGCCGCATCTGCCACTGCTGGATGCCCTCGGTCAACGGATAGACGGGCAACAACTGGCCCTTGGGCTCCTCTTCGTCCTCGTCGAGGGTGAGCACGCGGGGATGGGAGATTTCCCAAAACAGGCCGTTCTGCTTCGGCTTCCCAGAAACCACCACGCGCTGGCCCACGGTAAACCGCTCACGCATGAACGGCTGATTGAACCAGAGCGCACGCAGGTAGCCGGCGCCGGCATGGATCAACACCCCGAGGATGCAGCGGCCGGCTCCCGTGTTGCGAAGCTCGACATCCTCGACCACGCCGCAGACGGTCTGCAGCTTCCCTTCCTCCAGATCGGCCACCTCACGGCGATCGGTCAGGTCCTCGTAGTCGCGAGGGAAGAAGAACAGCACGTCGCGGGCGAACTCCAAGCCGAGCCGGGCGAGCAGCTCCGCCCGGCGGGGCCCTACCCCTGGCAGGAACTGCACGGGCATGGCCAGTCGTTCGGCAGGCGTCTTCTCCGACGTACTCATTCCGCCCATTGTACCGATCGGCGTCCGAAACGGGAGAGGGAAGGACGATGGGGGCAGAGAGAGGAGAACTGGGAACGACATCGCTATCCCTCATGCCGCTATCGCAACTTCCGGTTGCAGGGTGAGCAAGCATTCTTTTCGCGGGACACCCCTCCGATTAGGGAGAGAATTGTGGAAAGCCCCGAGTGGTGTGCTGCAAATTTTGGGACGACGTGCATTTCTCCAAGTATTTTAACCGCAGTCATTTACGATTACGCAGCAAGTCGCAAGTCTTATAATACCAAAGTGGGGGAAATGTTGCACAATTCACTGCTCTACCACCCCAATTACCTACCACACTCCCCAATGTAGATCTACCTGCCGCTGGTCCTCTTCGCGGCGACTTTGCCAACGGCATGAGACGACCTGCCACTCCACCAACCGCGGAGCGTTCTTGAGAAACAACCGTTTTGTCAAGGATCGAGAGGGCGAGCGTTTCGGCTGCCAAGGGTGATTCTAGCAGGATGGCTGGCCCAATTTCCACTCGTCGGGACCCCAGCAGGGCCGGTTTCGCCAACAGGAGCACTGCGGTATGCTTAAGGACCTCTACGATGGAACGACCCCCTCCCCCCGAACGGCTGCCGATGACACCAAAGTCCGACAAAGTTCCGTGCGAAGTGCAGCTTTTTGCCGATGGGGCGTGCAGCGGCAATCCCGGACCGGGGGGCTGGGCTTTCATCCTCCGAC
>JBDKTH010001048.1:0-5754 GCA_039680305.1 Thermoguttaceae bacterium
AAAGGACGCAAGCCGAACCAGCCGTTCACGTTAGCGATCAAGAGTGCGGAAGAGGTCCGGGACTATGCTCCGGACCTGAGCCCACTGGCCGAACGGTTGGCCCGCCGTTGCTGGCCGGGGCCAGTGACGCTGGTGATCGACAATTCCCATCCCGAGAGCCTGGTCAAGCAGCTTCCTGCGGGCGTCCAGCAAGCCGTTTCCCCGCGTGGTACGGTGGGCCTTCGTGTTCCCGGGCACCAGATCATCCTCGATGTCCTCCGCATGGTCGCTGGCCCGATTGCCCTGACCAGTGCCAATCGGAGCGGTGAACCGGACGCCGTGACGGCGGCCGAGGCGATCGAGGCCCTCGGCGACAGCGTGGAACTGGTCCTCGACGATGGGCAAAGCCGGTTCGGACAACCGTCGTCGGTGATTCAGGTCAAAGGGAACCAGTATCAGATCCTCCGTGAGGGGGTGGTGCCCGAGAAGACAATCCAGCGGCTCTCCAGCTTGATGGTCTTGTTCGTCTGCACGGGAAATACCTGCCGCAGCCCGATGGCCGAGGCGATTTGTCGACGCCTCCTGGCCGATCGCTTGGGCTGCGCGCCGGACGATTTGGAGGACCAGGGAGTTGTCGTCATGTCGGCCGGGGTGGCTGCGATGAGCGGCGGCCGGGCGGCGCCCGAGGCGGTCCATGTGATGTCGACGATGGGGCTAGACCTTTCGGTCCACGAGACCCAGCCGCTGACCGAGCCACTGGTGCGCTATGCCGACGTGATCTACACGATGACGCAGTCGCATCGTCAGGCGGTGGTCTCGCAGTGGCCCGGTGCGGCGGAACGGATCCGGGTGCTGGCGGCCAACGGGGCGGACATCTCCGATCCGATTGGAGGCCCAGTGGAACGTTATCAGCGGTGTGCCCAGCAGATCGAGACCGAACTGAAAGCCCGGCTCGAAGAACTGCTGCCCTAAATGCGTGTTGTCTGGTCTGTAGTCCCCCTTTTTCAGATCTCTGCGAACGAATCATGCGAATTGCTGTCGGGTGTGATCACCGCGGGTGTGCGATCCGGTCCAAGCTGATTGACCTGCTGGAACGGCTGGGCCATGAAGTGGTCGACATGGGGACCAAGGAGTGCGTCTCGGTCGACTATCCGGATATTGCCTGCCAGGTCGCCAGACTCGTCGGTGAGGGGAAAGTCGACCGCGGAATCCTTGTCTGCGGCACGGGCATCGGGATGTGTATTGCCGCCAACAAGGTTCCCGGGGTGCGGGCCGCGCCGTGCCACGACGATCTGACCGCCGAGATGAGCCGGCGGCACAACGATCTGAACGTCCTCTGCTTGTCGGCCGATATGCTCGGCGAGCGGCTCATTGACCGGATGGTGGAGATCTGGCTGACCACGCCTTTTGAAGGCGGGCGTCATGCCCGGCGTCTGGAAAAGATCGCCGCCCTGGAACGGGAAATCGCCGCCGAACAGGGCAAAGCCGCGGGGGGCTGATCCCCGGCTTCTTCCTCCGCCGAACGCTCGGCCTTCAACATGACTGCTGCCCCAAGCTAGTTGTGAAAAGACCGAAGGGACGGCCGGGGGGCCGTCCCTTCGGAGGCTTCTGGCCGACAAGGGGCTCAAGAGGTGCGCCGGCCAGATGTCTGGGGGACTCTCGTGTGGACTACTTTTTCGCCTCAGGCTTTTTTCCCTCTGCCTTCGTCGCGTCGGCCTGTTGCTCGTGGTGACGCTTGACCATGGCGACCATCGCCTGCTTCAACTCGTCCTTGGTCGCATAGCCGTCCTTGTCGCGGTCGATCTGGTCGAAGTGCTTCTGGAGCCGTTCCGGCGCCTCGGACTTGGTGAGCTTGCCGTCGCCGTCTTTGTCCTGCCGCTCGAAGATCGACTGCAGCGGATGCCTCATCGCTTCCCAAGGGCCGCGACGCATCTGGGGCTTCTCTGAACGCCAGTCGCCATGCTCACGCCAGGATTCGTGAGGCCGGAATGGACGCCGCGAGCCTTCGATCCGCGGCCCCTCGGCACACGCTTCGTGAGCCCAGGCATCGCTCTTGGCCTGATGCAGCATCGCCATCCCTTTGGCGAATTCGCGGAAGCTCAGTTCCCCATCGCCATCGCGGTCGAGACGGGCGAAGAGGCGGTGCGACCAACCGTGTCCAGGCCCCTTCGGACCGCTCTTGGCCGCGTAACGCCCGTCACCGGGACGGTGACCATGACGAGCCCACTGGCCGCCCTCATGGTGACGGTAGTGTGCCGAGGGGCCATTCCCATCGCGGCCATGTCGCGCCCAAGGGGCCTCGCCCGGCGACAGATCGCGTTGCCAGCGATCCCCGTACGAATTCCGGGGGCGGTCGACCGGGGGGTGGTGTTGTCCCTCGGGACGGGGCAGACGCTTGATCGCGGCGGCAAACTCTTCGCGGTCGAGCTTCTTGTTGCTGTTCTTGTCGGCCTTCAGGAGGTCGTCGAACCGCTCCTGCATGCGTGGCGGCAGTTCGTCACGCGTGAGCTGGCCATCGTAGTTAGCGTCCAAATGCTTGAACAGCCGCTCCGGGCTAGGGCGATCCGGTTTCGACCCCTCCTGGGCCAAGGCGAGTCGGGGCAACAACAATGCCGCCGCCGTCGCAGTCAGACAAAGGAAGGTACGCATCCTTGGTTCCTTGTGATAAGATAGGAAAGGTCACTGGTCGGATAAGGAATTCGCTCACTCCGTCCCACAAGACGCCTCGATTCCGGAGGGGGATTGGGTGGAACAGGTGTAGGAATCGCATCGGCACCGGCCGTGTCCACAGGAGTCGGGCCGATTTTCGGGCCTGTTGCCGGCGCAGCGAGATGAGCGTGACCGCGTTAGACTAGACAAGGCCTTCTGCGCGGAACGCCAGATTCACATGGTCAGTCTGGGTAAATCGCTCGAATAGTGGCCACTAGCAGACGCACCAGCGGCAGCCCCGTCCACCGCCCCGGTGGACAACCACCCCGGCTTTCCGATTCCTCGGAGAGAATCCCGATGACAACCGAGTTGGATGCAGAGCTCGTCGAGCGACTTCGCCGTGGCGGGGAGTTGGTGTTGGCGGAGTTGTTTTTGCAATACCGCAGCCGACTGGAGCGGATGGTTCATTTCCGGATGGACCCGCGGCTGAGTGCCCGGGTCGACGTGGGCGACGTGCTCCAGGAGGCCTATCTCGACGCGGCCAAGCGTGTCGACAGCTACTTGGCCAACCCGGAAGCCCCGTTCTTCGTCTGGTTGCGGGGGATCACGGGCAATACGTTGATGGACGTCCATCGCCGACACTTGGGGGCAGCGGCTCGCGACGCGGGCAAGGAGGTGTCGCTTTACCGGGGCGCCACCGACGCCACGTCGGAGCTGTTGGCGGCCCGATTGGTCGGCCGTCTGACCTCGCCCAGCCAGGCGTTGATGCGTGAAGAACTGATCTCCCAGGTGGAACAGGCCCTGCGGCAGATGGACGAGACGGATCGCGAGGTACTGGCCCTGCGGCACTTCGAACAGGTTTCGAACAGCGAAGTGGCCGAGATCCTTGGCTTGACGAAGACTGCCGCCAGCAACCGCTACGTCCGTGCCCTGGCCCGCCTGCGGCAGATCCTGATGGCGATTCCGGGCCTTCGCGAGCAGTTCGGGGAGGAGCCGCGATGACCGACTTCGAGACCGATCGCAATCCCTTGGACGTGTTGGCCGAGGAGTTTGCCCAGCGGCATCGCCGTGGCGAGCACCCGAGTATTACCGAATACGCCGAGCGTTACCCGGAATTGGCCGAGGAGATCCACACGCTGTTTCCCTCGGTGTTGATGCTCGAACAGTTCACCGAGCAGAAGGAAAGCCAGAGCTCCGGGCGTCCGACCTCGGTCGTGCTCCCGATCCTGGAGCGGCTCGGCGACTATCACATCCTCGGCGAGATTGGCCGCGGGGGGATGGGCGTGGTCTACGAAGCCCGGCAAGAGTCACTCGGACGCCGGGTGGCCTTGAAAGTCCTCGGTTCGTCGGCCAACGACAAGCATCGGCAGCGTTTTGAACGCGAGGCCCGGGCCGCCGCTCAACTTCACCACACGAACATCGTTCCCGTGTTCGGCGTGGGGCGCGAGGAAGGGCTTTCGTACTATGTGATGCAGTACATCGACGGTCAGTGCCTGAGCCGATTTCTCAACCAGTTCAAGGGGGCGGGCACCGACGCGTCGTGGCCTACCCCCGATACGATCCCGTTTGCCGACCAGCCCACGGAAAAGCCGCAGGCCTCACCGACGGCCGAACCGAGCCGCTTCGGGGCTGAAACAAAACGACCCGGCGCGGAGCATTACCGCTGGGTCGCCCAGATCGGCCTGCAGGTCGCCGACGCCCTCCACTATGCCCACAGTCAAGGTGTGATCCATCGCGACATCAAGCCGGCCAACCTTCTGCTCGATCCGCACGGGACCGTGTGGATCACCGATTTCGGCGTGGCCCGGCTGGCCGAAGAGGCCGAGTTGACCGCGGCCGGCGACGTGGTGGGCACGTTGCGCTACATGGCACCGGAGCAGCTCAACGGCGAGGCCGATCTACGGAGCGACATCTACAGCCTCGGCCTGACCCTGTACGAACTCTTGGCGTTGCGTCCCGCCTTTGACGAGACCAGCCGTGGAGGACTCCTGCGCCAGCTTGCCGACGGCGCAGTTCCGCCGCTTCGCGCCTTGCGGCCCGACGTTCCCCGCGACCTGGAGACGATCATCTCCAAGGCGATCACCCACGAACCGAAGGACCGCTACGCCACGGCGGAAGCGTTGGCGGAAGACCTGCGTGCGTGGCTCGAGGATCGCCCGATTCGCGCCCGGCGGATCGGGCCGGCCGAACGGCTTTGGCGATGGTGCCGTCGCAATCGGACGGTGGCCGTATTGGCGGGGGTGACCCTGATCTCGCTGGTAGCCGCCGCAACGATCGGCTGGACCGGCTACCTGCGCACCAAGGCGGCCCTGCAAGAGGCCCGCGCCGCCACGGTCCGGGCGGAGGCTAACCTGGAACTGTCGCTACGCGCCTTCGAGACGATCTTCAACCGCGTGGCCGGGCGCGACTCGGTTCAGCCGGTCACCGACGATCCCGAGGTCGAACTGCTGTTGCCCGCAGTCCCCTCCGAGCATGACTTGCGACTGCTCGAACAACTGCTCCAGTTCTACGAGCGGTTTGCCCAGCAGAACCAGGCGAACCAACGGTTGCAAGCCGAGACGGCCCGGGCCTACCGCCGTGTGGGCGAGATTCAGCAGAAACTCGGACGCATGGACCAGGCCGACGAGGCGTTGCGTCGCTGCTTGGCGATCTACGAAGACCTGACCACCAACCGCCGGCCGGGCGAAAGCTACGCGATCGAAATGGCCGCGGCCTACAACAGCCTGGGGTTCTCCTTGCAGCTTTCACGCAAGGACGACGAGGCCCGCCGGGCTTACGAGCGTGCCCTGGAGTTGCTCCGCGGGCAGGATTCCGACCGCAGCCGGCTGACGCAGATCCGCACTCACAACGCGCTCGGGCTGTCGCTGGCCATGTCGCATCCCCGACGCCCTCGTCGTCACGGCCCGCGTCCCAATCGCGAGGCGTCGCCCGGTCGTGAGACGCCGCCCGGTCCGGGCTCGGAAGCCGAAAAGCACGTGCAGCAGGCCCTCGACCTGGCCCAGTCGCTTGTCGCTCAGGATGCCAAGAATCCGGACTACCGTTTGGCCTTGGCTCGCAGCTATGAGAACCTGGCCTTGGTCCGGCAACCCTTTCGCGGGAACAAGGAATCGCTGGAGGCCAACCAGA
>JBDKTH010001207.1:0-3147 GCA_039680305.1 Thermoguttaceae bacterium
CCCTACTTTACTGGCAAAATGCCAGTGGCACCCGGCGGCCGGGTGACCTGCATTCCTCCGGTCGCAAGCGACCGGGCTAAACAAGATTTGAACGGTATACGGAACCTCAACGGAAATGGCACGCCCGAGCGAACCCGTTCTTCCCCGGTGTGACAATAATCACCGGGGACACCCTCCGTGCGCATCGCACCGTTCCGGCTGCCACTAAAGGGCGGGTATTGTCTGCCCTTTTCCTGCCTTTTCAGCGGGCGAAACAGCCGATATCATGAGGGATTCGATCCATGCATACTTGACTTGGTTGCTCAAAGCCCCTAGACGGCGAATACAATGAAAGCTGACGAACTGCGTGAAAAATACCTGAGTTTCTTCGAGAGCAAAGGCTGTGTCCGTCGGCCTAGCGATGTGCTGGTTCCCCGTTGGGACCCCTCGGTCCTTTTCACGCCCGCCGGCATGAACCAGTTCAAGGATCACTTCCTCGGACGCTGCAAGCTGGATTTCACCCGGGCGACGACGTGCCAAAAATGCCTGCGGACCGGCGACATCGAGAACGTCGGCCGCACGGCCTATCACCACACGTTCTTCGAGATGCTGGGCAACTTCAGCTTCGGCGACTACTTCAAACGCGACGCGATCCACTGGGCCTGGGAGTTTCTGACCGGCAAGAAATGGCTCGGCGTCGATCCGGCCCGGCTCTCGGTGACCGTCTACCTGGACGACGATGAAGCGGCCGGCATTTGGACCAACGAGATCGGCCTGCCGTCGGAAAAAGTCAGCCGCCTGGGCGAGGACGAGAACTTCTGGCCGGCCAACGCGCCGAGCCAAGGCCCGGACGGCGTCTGCGGCCCGTGCAGCGAGATCTATGTCCAGACGGGCAGCGGGACCGTTGAGGTCTGGAATCTGGTCTTCACGCAGTTCAATCGCGTCGGCACGCCGCCGAACAACCTCCGTCCGTTGCCGAGTAAGAATATCGACACCGGCATGGGCTTCGAGCGCATGGCCTCCGTGCTCCAGGGCGTGGAGACCAACTTCCACATCGACATCCTCCGCCCGATCGTCGAGGCGGCGGCCGAGGTCTGCGGCGTGCGTTATGAGCCGGGAACCGAGGCCGGCCGGCGTCTGCGGCGGATCACCGATCACGTGCGTGCCTGCACGTTCGCCGTCCACGAAAACGTGCTGCCCGGCCCGAAGGAAGAACGTTACGTCATCCGCCGGCTGTTGCGCCGCGCGGTGTTGGACGGCCACCAACTCGGCGTTCGCGGTCCGTTCCTTGACAAGTTGGTCCCGGTCGTGGCCGACATGATGAAGGTCCCGTATCCGGAACTGCAGGAGACCACCGAGCGGGTCGGCCGGGCGATCCGCGCCGAGGAAGAGAACTTCCTGGGAACGATCGACGCCGGTTTGAACCACATCGAGCGGGTGTTCGAGCGGATGCGCAAGGAGAACCGCGGCGTGGTCTCCGGCGACGAAGCGGCCGACATGTATCAGACCCACGGCTTCCCGCCCGAACTGTTCGAGGCGATGGCCGCCGAACGCAACCTGCTGTTCGACTGGGAAGGCTATCGCCGGGCCATGGAACGTCACGGCATCGAGTCCGGCGGCGGGCAGGTCGTGGATGTCTTTACCTCCGGCCCGATCGACACGCTGAAAAAGGCCGTCCATGCGACGACCTTTGTCGGCTATGAGACGTGCAGCATCGACGATGCCAAGATCATGGGGATCATTGCCGGCAACCAGCTCTGCGACCAGCTCGAGGAAGTCGATCACGAGCACCCCGTGACCGTGGTTCTCGACAAGACGCCGTTTTACGGCGAAATGGGCGGCCAGGTGGGCGACACCGGCGAACTGGTCGGCAAGGGGTTCCGCTTTGAGGTGATCGACACCCTGGTCGACGGCGGCCTGACCCTTCACCGCGGTCATCTACGCGAGGGCGTGTTGCGGCTCAACGGCGCCGTGTCGGCCCGCGTCAATCTCGATCGCCGGCAGGGGATTCGCCGGGCTCACTCGGCCACGCACATTCTCCACTACGCCCTGCAAAAGTACCTCGGCAAGCATGCCCAGCAGCAGGGCTCCAAGGTGGACCGCGACTTGCTGCGGTTCGACTTCTCGCATCCGTCGGCGGTCAGTGCCGAAGAGCTGGCCAGGATCGAGGACGAGGTGAATGCGATGGTCATGACCGCCGCGCCGGTCGTGTCGAAGAACATGCCGCTGGCCGACGCCCGCTCGACCGGGGCGATGATGCTCTTCGGCGAAAAGTATCCCGACATCGTGCGCGTCGTTTCCGCCGGGGAGTTCAGCAAGGAGCTTTGCGGTGGTACGCATCTGGTGAACACGGGCGAAGTCGGCCTGTTCAAGATCCTGGCCGAAGAGAGCGTGGCGGCGGGGACTCGTCGCATCAGCGCGCTGACGGGGCCGGCCGCCTTGGAATACGTGCGCGGCAACGAGGCCGTGCTGGCCAAGACGTCGGCCATCCTGCGGATTCCGGCCGAGGAGATCCCCGCCCGGGTCGAGGCCCTGAGCAAGGAGGTCCGGCAGCTCAAGAAGCAGGCGGCCACCAGCCCGAAGGGCGGCGCCATCAGCATCGAGCAGTTGATCGCGGAAGCCAGCGAGGTGGCCGGCGTCCGGGTCGTGGTGGCCGAGATTCCCGAAGCAGGCCCGCAGGCCCTTCGCGACATCGTCGACCAGTTGCGCCGCAAGGCGGCCCCGGTGGCGGCAATGCTGGGGAGCCGGCAGGAGGGGGGTAAAGTCCTGCTGGTAGCTGGCGTCAGCCGCGACGTGGTCGACAAGGGCGTCAGTGCGGTCAAATGGGTCTCCACGGCGGCCCACGAGGTCGGCGGCGGTGGGGGCGGACGTCCCGACATGGCCCAGGCCGGTGGCAAAGACGCCGACAAGCTCCCCGAGGCGTTCGCGGCCGCCCACAAGGCGATTGAAGCCCAGCTTGGCGGCTGATCCCAATGCGGTTCCATCGGTTGACGCAAGCCTTTGTTTAGCCCAGTCGCTTGCGACCGGAGTTCATCCGGCGGAAGCGTACCGGCGGTACGTTGGGGGACGCTGTCCCCCAAGCCCCCTGGGGTTTATCGCTTTGGTGCCAAGCCCGGAGCGATAGGCTAATCGAGTAGGGCGGTGCCGAGCGTGCGAGGCCCGCCAGAT
>JBDKTH010000315.1:0-2200 GCA_039680305.1 Thermoguttaceae bacterium
CGTCGGTGGCCAGTCGCGACAGTTCCTCGGCGGCCTGCTGCCGCTGGGTGGAATCGGCCGATGCCAGACGCTCCAGCCCCCCGGGCCAATCCAGCGCCAACGTATCGCTGGCTGCCAGGCGGTAGCGCAGGAGCGAGAGCCGGTGTCGCTCCGCATCGGTCGAGACCGTCTTGAGCCGCTCGTAGACCTCGGGCAGCAGTAGCGTTCCCAACCGGGCCAGTTGCTCGCGAACCGCGGCCGCTTCGGCCGGAGAAACCTTGAGCATCCGTGCGATGCTCTCCCGGGCGGAGGCTAGCGTCCGCTCGTCGAGTTTCTCCGGCTCCTCCGGCTCGGCGGCGGAGAGTCTTTGGCTCCATTGTTCCAGGGCCGCCAATCGGTCGGCGGGGATGGTCTCGGGACGCCAAGGGTCCAATCCTTCGAGCGGAGCATGCCAACCCTGGAGCACCTCCAACGCGGCCAGCCGGACGGCCAACTTGCCGTCACCTAGGGCCTTGATCACCGCCGGGGCCGAGGTCTGAGGGTGACGAATCAAGCGGCCAATTGCAGCCTCTCGCACCGCCGGGTCGCGGTCGCTGAGATGCTTGAGCAGCTTCATCACGCCGACCAGGTCTAGCGTCTCCCCGCCTTCCCATTCCTTCTTTGCCGTGGCGATGGGGTACTGTTTCTTCAACCAGGCCACCAGGCGCTCGGCGCCCAGGAACCCGTCGTGCGACGCAATCCGACGCCCGCCCGGGGCGAGAATCCGCAGCGCGGGCACGGAGACTACGCCCAACTGGTCGGCTTCCTCCGGGGAGGCGTCGCAGTCGATCGATACGAGGATCCACTGGGCCAACGCGGCCTGGACTTCCGGCGTCTCCATCTCCTCGGTCAACTTTCGACACCACCCACACGACTTCGTGCCGGCACGAACCAGGATCGGCTTCTGCTCGCTCGTCGCCCGGCGATACGCCTCAGGCAAGCTGGTCAACCAGGGCTGAAGAGCGGCCGACGTGCGTTTCTTCAACGTCAGTGGCTCGGAACCGGACGAGGCTTGCGCCTTCTCCTGACCAAGAGACCAAGAGGCGAGCAACATGCCGTTGAGCATCAGGACGCCGACGACGAGGACCGCCCCTCGAAACGCGGCGATCGGTCGCGGCCTCCTGGGCTGGATTCGTGCTGGGATCGTGCCGAAACGAAGCATGGTAATCCTCACGGATGATGGTCGCTCGCGTTATCGAGTCGGGCCGGTTGCCCGTCATGTCGGATCTTGTGCCAATACGGCTCCATGGCGAACTTGGGGCTGTTCTCCAGGTCGTGACAGGCCAGGCATTGATTCTTGGCCGTGCCGAAATACGTGGTGTGGGCCTTGGGAGCGTCGACATGGGCCTGCGACGGACCGTGGCAAGCCTCGCAGCCGACCTGAACCGTCGCGGGGGTCTGCTTTACGGAGACAAACCCGCCGGGCAGGCCGTAGCCGGTCGTGTGGCATCGCTGGCACTCCGGGTCGACGTGGGCCCCCTTGGCCTCCAGCGATTGCCAGGCCTGGGCATGCCGCGACTCGTCCCAAATGCGGCAGGCCTCTTCATGACACTTGCGACACTGCGGCGTGCCGGCAATGCGACTGCCGGCCCCATGGGCCAGGGACGGTCGAACGAACGACGTCTGATCGGGCCGGAAGTCGCTGCGAGCCAAGGCCTCGTAGAATTGCTTCACACCGTCGGTTTGCTGGGGATCGTCGGCCAGTTGGCCGGTCAACTCGACGATCTGGGCTGCCCAACACGAGGCGCCCGCCTTCGGAGCGTCGAGCCGGGCGACGAACTTTCCCTTGTTGGTCGCCGAGGTCAAGAACGTGGGGCCAACGCGTTTCGGCGACAGCGGCTGGCCGGTGGGGCCTCCCACGATCACATCAGCCTCGGGAAGCGTGGCGGCAAGTTTTGTTAACTCGTCCTCGGGCAAGTAGGCCAGCACGACCACGGCATCGTACTGGCCCGCCGCCTGGCGCAGGACCTGCAGCACGGCTTCACGCGGCGGGGCGATTCGCAGTTCGGCCGTTGCGAACGTCTCGCCAAGCACGCCGACGAGGGCCAAGCGGCGCGAGCCAGCTTGGATGAGCCGCAGCGGTTCGACCAGCAGGTTTCCCGAGGCGTCGCGCACGTTGGCCGAAACCAACGGAACGGCCAGATCGCGAGCCAGGTGACGCAGGTACTCGCCTCCCATGGCG
>JBDKTH010000227.1:0-2823 GCA_039680305.1 Thermoguttaceae bacterium
CTGCTCGTCCTTGGTCCACAGGTTCCAGTGGTCGGCAGTCGTACGGTCGCGGAGCCAAGCTCCCGCCGGCTCAGAAATGGCTTCTGCCTCGAACACGATCCCCGGCGGCGTCACCGCGGATGCCATCTGGGGGCACAACAACAGGACGCAAGACGCTAGAAAGACGGAGCGTTTCATGGCATGCACAGGGGTGGATCGGGCGGGATAAATCGTGGAGCGAACAGCGCCCACTATACCATGGCCCCCGACGGCAGGCCAGAGAGACGGCCGTTTCGTCCAACGGCGTCGCCGCTCGCTGGCCATCGTCGCAAAGCCTTGACGGCCAATGAGTACGAGATTATCAATAGGGGCAGGCCGAAGAAAGCGATCCCCCATCAGTCCGGACGTCCCTTCCATGAAGATCACGATCCTCTTCCCGTTGTTGATTGCCCTGATGTGCGGTGCGCTGTTGGCCGAGCCGGTGGACGTCAACGGTCGCTTTCAATCAAGAACGCCCGGCGGCATCCCCGATGGCTGGGTCATTCACGAATGGGGCGGCTACAAACCGTTCCCGAACGTTAAAACCATCCCTGGCGCCTATGGTCGCAACACGGCATTGAGCATAAGCAACGTCTTGGGTGACGACGGCGGCGCCATCCAGACCCGAGCCAAATTCCCCGCCCGCTCTGGCGCCGTCGGCCGCATTTCATTCCTCGCCAAGGGAAAGGGGCTGGCATGGGCCACCTTTTATCGATGGGGCGAGAAGGGAGCCTGGAACGGGGCCATCGTCAGTTCGCCATTCACCCTCTCCGACACGTGGCAGCCGCACGTCTTGACGATTCCCATCGATAACGGACATGCCTGCGAAACGCATGCCGTCACGCTCGCCATCGGCGGCAAGATGGGCGCGGAGATCCAGGTATGTAGTCTGACCCTCGACATCCAGCCGCCTCGAATCGTCGGCGACACCCGCATGCCCAAGTCCTGGACGATCTTCGGGCCCGTCGACAAGGATCTCAAACCGTCGCGGGAACAACTCCAATCGATTCCGGAAACCTTCGGCGGAGCCAGAGCCCAGACGGCCACTCTTCTCTCCAACACGCTGGATGTCGCGCCACTGGCCGGTTCCGGCCCGGACCAATGCGCATGGGCGTTCGCTCCCATCGTGGCCAAATACGATTGCGAAATGACCGTCGGCGCGGGTGCCGGTGGGGCGATGCAGTACTACCTCAACGGCGCGCCGGTGTTCGATACCCCTGTGCCAGGCAACGCCAAATCGCCCGTCGAGATCGACAACCACATCAAGAACGTCCGGCTCAAAGAGGGGACGAACGTCATCGCGATCAAGATCGTCAGGGGCAAGGGCGGGGCGGTTCTGAAACTCGCCGGTCCGCTGGATCTTCGCGGCGCCGTCCGCAGACTGCAGCTGTCCAAACGCACGTTCGAGGAGAATTTCGACGGTCCTTCGGTCCGCTGCTCCGGGAACCCGATGTTGATCAAGGGGAATCCGACACCGGGGCTGCTCTCGGTTACTGGACAGGGCGTCTTCAAGACCGATGCGAAACTCGCCATCACCTGCCCGAACAACATCGTGCCGCTCCCCGACAAGTCGAACGCAGACTTGTTTGCCGCCGCCGGAGTTCGTATTCAGAATTTCGGGCAGGAACCGTTCCAGAGACGAAACGCGGCGTTTGAAATCGTCGCCTCCGATATGATGTGCCGGATCTGCTCCCGAGGAGACTCGGCATTCCTGACCCTCTCGGTGCTCGAAAACGAGAAGCAGCTCGAAACGCTGGAAATACCCGCGAATTCCCTGCCGGCTGACTTCGTTTTCGGCGTCAACGGCTCCGGCAAGTGGACCGCATCGATTCACAGTCTTGTCGACAGCAAAACGACAAGTGTGAGTGGAGAGCGGAAAGTCGGTGCCTCCTCAGCCGTCGAGTTCAGCTATCGCCTCGTCGCCGAAAATGCCCCGGCTGAGGCGACCATCGACAATCTCGTCATCGGCCTCGCGGTGCAGGAATCAAAAACCTCGGCGACGCCGTTCAAGATCGATCTCGTCCCGCAGTTCGACCCGGTCAAGGCGGGCTGGAAGAAAGTGTTCGCCGAAGAATTTGACGGTGACCGCGTCGATACCAGCAAATGGTACTTCAGCCCAACGAGCGAGAAGGACTACGCGAAAGTCCACGACGGACTGCTGGAAATCGTCTGCAACTGGGCGACCCCGGACAAGACGAAAACCAAGAGTGCCAGCCTCTACTCCAACGAGGTCTTCGGACACGGCTACTTCGAGGCGCGGGTCAAGTTCCGCCAGCAATCCGGTTGGTGGTCCGCGTTCTGGCTTTGCACGCACGGACCTTCCAACCCGTTCCTCGATGGCTGGGAAATCGACATCTACGAAGACTATTACATGGGTCCGAAAAAACCGGGCGATGCACCGCGCGGCGTCCTCGACCATAATCTGCATGTCTTCGCCTGCGGCACGTTGAGAAGCTGGAATTACGGCTCCAAGCTGCCCGGCAAAGTCGACGATTGGTATGTCGTGGCCTGCAAGTGGACGCCCTTCGAGGTCTCGTATTACCTCAACGGGAAGCTCATCCAGTCGGAAGCGAACCACAGCCCGTACAGCTCGGTAACGTTCGACCCGTTCAACCACGCGGCCGGTTACGTTCCGCTGCACGCCATTCTTTCCGGTTGCTGCGGGAAGTCGGGTGGCGACCCGACGACGGGGAAGTTCCCGGAAAGTTTCTTCGTCGATTACGTCCGGATTTACGAATATCCGCACGATTCCGACCCGATTGTCCGACTGGCCAAGAAGCCTGACGAATCCACCTATATCCTCAA
>JBDKTH010000803.1:0-1739 GCA_039680305.1 Thermoguttaceae bacterium
CTTCTTTTCCCCGCCTTGGGATCGCGCCGGCTGTTAAAGAGTCTTAACGTTGTCTTGACGCTTCTGGGAAGCCTTTGCATACTGAAACGGATAGGCCCGGGCCGCCAAGGCGGCCTGTAGAGAGTGACCATCCTCTCGGCGACAACTCTTCCCGACAGGCAGCGATTGGTAGACCGCTCTCCGGGGGCCAGGTTCTGGCCTGTGGAACCTGGAAGACCTCAGTCAATAAGGACGTATTCGTGAAGATCAAGCTATCGACCGGCAGGGAAATCCCCATCGAAATGCACAAGGTGCGCGTTGTGCAGAAGACGCAGCTTCCGCCCGTCAGCCAGCGGCTCCGGGCGATCGAGGAAGCGGGCTACAACACCTTCCTGCTGTGGACGCGCGACCTCTTCCTCGACATGCTCACCGACAGCGGCACGAACGCGATGAGCGACAACCAGCTGGCGTCGATGATGGTCTCCGACGATGCCTACGCCGGCGGCGAAAGCTACCTGAAACTCCTCAGCGCCGTGAAAGACATCCTGGGCTTCGATCTCTGCATTCCGGTCCACCAGGGCCGCGCCGCCGAGCATCTGTTGGCCAAGGTCTTCGTGAAGCCGGGCAGCGTGTTGGCGATGAACTACCACTTCACCACCACCAAGGCCCACTTCGAGCTGGCCGGCGGCAAGGTGCTGGAGCTTTACGGCGACGACGCGCTGGAGACGGCGAGCACGAATCCCTTCAAGGGCAACCTCGACATCGCCAAGTTCAAGAAGGTGATCGCCCAGTACGGCGCCGAGAAAGTGGCCTTCGTGCGCATGGAAGCCACGACGAACCTGATCGGCGGCCAGCCGTTCTCGATGGCCAACCTCAAAGAGGTCCGCAAGGTGGCCAGCGCCCACGGGATCCCCGTGGTCATCGACTGCAGCCTGATCTCGGAAAACGCCTATTTCATCAAGTCCCGCGAGCCGGACTACGCCGATAAGTCGATCGCCGAGATCGTCCGCGAGATGATGCAGCAGTCGGACCTGATCTACATGTCGGGCCGGAAGAGCACCTGCGTGCGCGGCGGTTTGATCGCCACGTGGAAGAAGGAATACCTCGACAAGCTCAAGGCCTGGCTGCCGGTCTACGAAGGGTTCATCACCTACGGCGGCATGTCGTCGAAGGAAATCGAGGCGATGGCCGTAGGCATGCGGGAAATGGTCGACTATGAGGTGGCCAGCAGCTCGGCCGACCTGATCGAGTACTTCGTCAACCAGATGGTCGCCCGGGGAATTCCCGCCGTGACCCCGCCCGGTGGCCTGGCCGGCCACGTCGATGCGATGAAGTTCCTCCCGCACATCCCGCAGACCGAGTATCCGGCCGGCGCGTTGACCGCCGCGTTGTATATCGTCTCCGGCGCGCGGGGCATGGAACGCGGCACCATCTCCATGGATCGCGACGAGAAGGGGAACGACGTGCCCTCCGACGTGGAACTCTGCCGCCTGGCCGTTCCGCGACGCGTCTACACGATGGCCCACATCGACTACGTGGTCGACCGTCTGGCCTGGCTCCACGAGCATCGCAATCTGGTCAAGGGTCTGAAGTTCTACGAAGAGCCCCCCGTGCTGCGGTTCTTCATCGGCAAGATGAACCCCCTGGACAACTGGGGCCAAGCGCTGGCCAAGGCCTTCGTGGCCGATTTCGGCGAGTCGTGCTGAACCGGCTACGCCTTTGCGGAAAGCAATCCATCGAACCGGGCCCACGCGGCCCGG
>JBDKTH010000169.1:0-8936 GCA_039680305.1 Thermoguttaceae bacterium
TTGTGCGAGTCGGTCACCTGGATCGTGTAACGAATCGGCTCGGCGACATTGTCCAGCGGCGTGTTGGTCGGATCCAGGATCCAGCGGTCTTCGCCCGGCTTGGACGGGGCCGAAGCATCGCGGGCCATCGCAAAAGGCTTGTCGTCGATCGAGAAGGTTGCCTCGCGAAGCGACGCGTCGGAAGTCATTCGCACCACCACTCGCGAACCCTCGATCACGGAGATGTGCCGCAGGCCGGTCGTATGCGCCGGCTTTTCGCCATTGCGGGCGTAGTCGGGCGGCGTGATCTCCATCTGAACATCGATCATCGGCAGCGGCACCACGAGCAGGCGGCCCGGAGGCGTCCAGGCGTCGCCGAGGTAAAGCTGGTAGCCCACCGCGTCGACCAGACGTGGCAGCAGGCCGAGGTAGAGCCCCTGTTTCTGGGCCGTCGACTCAAGCGAGACCGTCGTCTGCAGACCGCCACGCTCGGCCCGTAGCGTCGCGTGACCCGTCGCGGGAAGCTCACCGGAGCAGGTTGCTTCAAAACGAACCGGTTGGCCGTAAGGGCACGTGATCACTTGAAGCCGTCGGGCCGTCAGGTCGATCGCGTGGCCGTTGATCGCCACCGACTCGATCGCCGTTCGCGTGGGATAGTGGCGGTTGCCCAACAACAGCCGGTTGAAGAACACGACGGCATACTCGGGGAAAAGCCACATCAGGCCTGCGAACAGCACGGCCATTGCGGCCAGCATCATGGCCCGGCGGTTCAGATCCTTGCGAGGAACGTCGTGCCGCACGTCGAGCCGTGTGCCGATGTCGGCCGTGTAATCAATCACTTGATCTTCGAGCTGTGGCGATCCCCACTCTCGGGCTTCAGGCCGTTCGAACTGGAGGGCCGCGACCAGGTCGCTGTCGATCTGGTGTTGCCGCTCGACCAGCAGGGCCACGTCCAACTCTGTCTCGCGGTAGCTCAGCCAGGGCCAGGCGTAGCGGCGCAGCGCCCAGACCACGCCACCCGCGGCGATCGCCATCGCCAGCCCACGCTGGGCCTGGGTCATGTGCAACAGCCAGTCGACCAGGAACAGGGCGATCAGACCCCAGAGCAGGGCCATGCCAACGGCGGCCAGGCCAGCGCCCACGCGGACCAGGCGACGGCGTCGTCGGAGGTTGGCCAGGCGATGATGCAGGGTGGCAAGTTTTGTCATGGCAGATTCACCCACTTTCGGCCAAGCCACTCGCCCAACATCAAGACGACCACGCAGCCAAAACAGAGCCACGTGTTCCACAACGCAATGACCTCCACGCGTGTCTCGGTCTTCGACGCCAACTGGATTTCCTCGGGAAGACGGTCGGCCGTGGTCAGGTCGTAGCTCTTCCCCCCGGTCGTATCGGCGATCGCGTGCTGGAGTGCCACGTTGCGTACCGCACGCTGCCGCTCGACCGACACGCTGGCGACCCGAAATGCCGTTTCCACATTCTCATTGGTGACCGGGTCGCGCACCTTGACGCGATGTTCGCCTGGGGCAATCACGGGGATGCGGGTCTCAAAGATCCCTTCACGCAACTGGGCGACGCTCAGGGGACGCGTTTCAGCTCCCTGGGGCGACTGTCCAGGCAGGATCAACTCGGCCGACAGCTTGTGCGAGGGAACCTTGTCTTCGGCCAGCGGTTCGAAATTCGCGTCATAGGCCTCGACTGTCAAAAGCACTTGATCGTCGGCCTGGTACTGACGTCGGTCCGTGCGCACGACGAACCGCTTTTGGCTTCCCAGGGCATGTCGCAGTGCCAGGCGATGGATCATCTGGCCCCAGAATTGGCGGTAGTACTTTTCGCCGTACTCCCGACGCAGACGCCAGGTTTCGTTGAACCCCAGATAGATCACCTCGCCACGTCCATAGTGATGAGCCGCAATGATGGGTTGCCGAGTCTTGCCATCAACGCACGTATCCGTGGGATGCTCGGCCAGGGCCGTGGCCATGGGCCGGAGCCGCTCGACCGGCGGGTACCAGGAGAGCTGGCCGAGGTTGGTCCACGCCTTGTCGTTTTCCTCGGTGCTGGCGCCCAACTGCATGAAGTCATACTGAGCCGCATCTGCGGTTCGCGACAGCGAGAAGGGGGAGCGTTCGGCGGGCCGGGCATTGGGATCGAGTTTCACCGGCAGCATGTCGGCCAGCGCGGTCTGGGCCAACTGCCCGGGCCCGAAGCGGGGACCAGCGAGGACCACCAGACCGCCGCCGAACTTGCCCACAAACTCCTCCGCCATCCGACAGAACGTCGGACTCAGGGCCGCCGCCGGCATGTCGCCGACGACGATCACATCGTAGGCAAAGAACTCGCTGCGGGCTGGCGTGAGGGCCGGGAGGAACAGCTCGTTCGTCTGTCGCACCTTCGGATCGGCCGACCGGAGGAACGTGCGGAACCCTCGCTGTCCGACCAGCTTGTCACGGTGGAAGACCTCTTTGATGAACCGCCATTCCCAGGTCGGCTCATACTCGACGAACAACAACCGGATGAAGTCGTCGCGAACCGTGCTCTCCCGTTGGGCCCGGTTGTTCTCGGCGATGACCTCCTCTTCCAGCGGATCGACCTCCGCGGTGAACACAAACGGTCCGGTCTGAGTGGGCACGTAGGGCAGTTCCACCGTCTGCACGCTCGCATCGAGCTTGACGCTCCGCTGTCCCAGGGTCGTCGCCGCCTCGTCGGTCTGGTCCGGCTCCCGGATCGAGAAGCGAACCGTCACCACCTTTCCGCTCAGCCCTTCGTGCCGCACGGTGGCCACAAGCGTGGATCGCTCGTCCTTCTTCATGACGGGCGGGGCCTGGAGATCGACGCCGAGGTCGGCCGCGGCCGTCGGACCGACGCCGATCGTATAGACGTTCACTCCCAGGCGGGTGGCGGCGTCGAGGGCCGGGGGGCCGGCGTTCTGATTGAAGTCGCTGACGATCACCAGCCCGGCCAGGTTGCTGGTCGCATGCCGCCGGGCCAGATCATCGAGGGCTGCCCCGAGGGCGGTGACTTGGCCATCGGTGGTCAACTGGCTGGCCAGATGCTTGGGTTCGTTGGCCGTGTCCCCTGAGGAGGCCAGTTCCAGGGCACGCACCCCTTCCGGCCGATCAAACAAAAAAGCCCGAAGACGGAACTTCTCGCCCAGTCGCTTCAGGAGGTTGTTGTCTTCTCGGCCGACCAACGCCTTGACGTGCTCTGCTCGCGAGAGTCGAACGGAACCAGCGTCGGAACTCGCCGCCGTGGCGGGGGCAGCTGGCAGCCCCACTGCCTTGGCCAGACTTGCCCGTTGATCCTCGGGCATCTCGTCGGCTACGGCCATACTGTCGGTTCCGTCGAACAACAGCCATAGGGCCGGACGCAAGCGGCTCGTGATACGCACGGTCAACACGGGCTCGGCGAGAATCACCAGCAGCAGGCTCAACAGCGCGGCGCGGCTCACGGCCAGCAGGATTCGTGCACTGCGATGACGGCCGTGCTGATACCGGGTGTAGAAGAGAATCGCCAGGGCGGCGACGCCGAGGCACCCGAACAACAGCCATGCCGGGGCACTCTGCGCCCACGGGGCGGCCAACGACGGCTCGATCCGTTGGATCGTCTGCGTCTGTTCCAGCCCGAGGAGGCGGCCGATGTAGTAAGCGAGGTTCATGGGGCCCGGCCTCCCACGAGTGATGGCCACGCAACGATTGCCAACTCGACCAACAGGCAGCCCAGGACTGCGAGCATGGCCCACTTCCAAAGGTCCTGCCCCTGGACCTGAGCCGCCGTCAACGTGATCGGCTGGCCGTCGGCGACCCAGCGATACGCGGCCTGTCCCATGCGCTCCTGGAGGTCCTTCTCGCCGAGGACCCGCAAGTCCGACTCCTCGACCGGTCCGTTGACCGCCAGGGCTACCTGCCAGACCTTGGCATCCGGCCCCGCCTGCGGAGTCTGTTTGGTCCCGTGGGCCGCAATCTGGTAGAGCCCTCGTTGGGGAAGGTTCTTCAGCGTGATTCCATACCGATCGGCCCCCAAGGCATCGACCGGAAGCGGTTCTTCCCGCCCGCTCGGCGTGGTCAGTGTAAACCGCGCACGGTGCAACTCGGGAGCGACCGGCAAGACGATTTGTCCGGTCGACGTCAGGTTCCGTTGCGGGAGACTTCGCTGGACGAGGTCGCGGAAGATGCGGTCGAAGACCAGTACCGCATTTGTCGTGGTCAGGGTGTTCCAGTCGCGGTAGACGCCGGTGGAAACGAACAACACTTGCCCAAGGCCAATCTCCCGCTGGATCAGGAATGGAATCCGGTTGGTATAACTGCCGAGGACTCTCGGCCGGGTCTTTTCGGCCAGTTCGACGGGCCCCCGCGAGCTCTTTTCGCTCCGTTGATCCGCTGTCCAAAGGAGCCATTGCGGCTGCGTATCGGCCCGGGCCTGCTGAAGGCGTTCCCGCTCCTGTCGTTGCGACTCGGTGAGCGGGCCACGCACCTCTTTCTGGGCCAGCTCCTCCAGACGCCGATCGAGGTCGGCCACGGCGGCCTGGTCCTTTTCGATCTTCTGAGCCGCCGTGCGCATCATGCGTCCCAGCACGTCGTCGCTCAGGTCCGCCTCCACCGCTTTGAAGAAATACGGAAGCCGGTACAGGTCTTCCAGTTCCTCACGCGGGCTTTGCGCCAAAAGGAAATAGTCGTGCACCAGGCTGGCGAAGTCGAGCTGGAACGGCTGGAGCGGCCCGGTCGTGGCCGTGGGCAATTGGCCGACTGGCGTGGGCTTGAGCGGGGCGGGTAGGATTCCCAAGCCGTCCTTCCAGGCCGCATCGGTCCAGGCCGCCGGATCGAACTCGCCGCCCGCGGCGATCAGCAATGCCCCGCCCTGCTCGACGTACTCGCGAAGCAATGGCACGCTGTTCTCCGGGCTGTTGATCCCGGCGACGACGACCAACCGGGCGTCGGCCAGCAGGTCGCGG
The DNA here is from genome assembly GCA_039680305.1 of Thermoguttaceae bacterium. Taxonomy (GTDB): domain Bacteria; phylum Planctomycetota; class Planctomycetia; order Pirellulales; family Thermoguttaceae; genus JBDKTH01. The sequence continues at coordinate 4,928 of JBDKTH010000169.1, forward strand.
CTCAACTGGTCGATCTTCACATGCCGAATTTGGATCAGCTGCCGGTCCTGATCGTTGCGGCTGGTCATCGGGGCCAACAGACGTCGGAGCCGGAAGGTCTCGCCGAAACGATTGCGCCGTGGATCTTCGTCCGAGCCATACTGGTCGACGAACACCACCGGCATCGCCGAGACCACCGGCACCACGAGCGATCGCTGATCGTCGGCCGGCAGCCGGTCGTGGGGGATGGCCACCTCGGCCGTGACAAACGCCGGCCGGCCAGGCTCGGAGGATACGTCGAACTGATACGGCGGGAAGCGGACCTCGCGTTCCTGCCCCGGCTGAAGCTCGACTGTTTGCGTGGCGATCGTCACCCCATCGACCACCAAGGTCACCTGCACGTCGTGCCTCGGCGAGCTCCCCTCATAACGGATCGTGGCCAGAAAGACGGCCGGCGAGCTTGCGTCGGCCATACCGTCCTGAAGCCGGAAATCAGCGATCCAGGCATTCTCCGCCGCATCGGGGAGCACCTGCACGACCTGGACAGGGCAAGGAAGCTGCTTCAACTGCGCGTCGAGCGACTGGGGAGGCCAGTTGCACCACTGCTGATCGGAGAGAAAAACGACCTGCTTCGACGAGGGGCTGGGAACCCGGCGGCACGCTTCCAGGGCCAGATCCACCGCCGCTCCGGCACTCGCCTGGCGATCGACCGCTTCGATGGCGTCCAGCGCTTCCAGCGCGTCTTCCTTGGTGCTGTAGGCGCCCAGGCTGAACTCCCTAGAGCCGCACACGGGCAGTACCGATACGCGGTTTCCCGGCGGCAGACGTTTGATGTATTCCCCGGCCGTCATCTTGGCCTTTTCCAGCAACGTTCGCCCCAACTGGTCGTAACTCATGCTCAGACTGTTGTCGACCAACAGCACGACGTGGATCGGTTGATCCGGATCCACGGTCGATGAAGCCCCTCCCCAATAGGGCCTCGCCATCGCCAAGCCAAACAGCAGTACGCAGGCCGTGCGCAAAATCAGGAGGAGCACGTCCCGCAACTGGAGAATTCGCCGGCTGCGACGAATCGCCTGACGCAGAAAGTCCATGGCGGCCCACTCCACGACGCGATAGCGTCGCCGGTTCAGCAGATGGATCGCAATCGGTCCGGCCGCAGCCACCAGACCTGCAATCGCAAACCAGGGAGTGAGGAACATGGGCAGTTGTCCGTAAACGGGGAAGCAGTGATCCGTACAATTCACATCTCTCCCTCTCCCTCCGGGAGAGGGCCGGGGTGAGGGGATCTGTCGACAACCGAATCCATGGCAATTCCCCTCACCCTAACTCTCTCCCGGAGGGAGAGGGGATTGTCTACGCTATTTCTCCTTGGGGCCAAATTGTTTCTGCAGACTGTCGATCTTGCCCTCTTGAAGGATCGGCAGGTAGCGGTTGGGAATGGCCAGCACGAAGCATCCGACGGCGGTCGTGTAGAGCCGGCCCGGCCTGCCGCCGACGTGGTTGCCTTCGTTCCACGATCCCTCGTGTTCCGGCGGTTTGGCGTCGCGAAACTGGTTCACGACGAGATTGTCACGCAGTCGCGGATAGTATTGCCTCCAGGGCTCGCCGCCAACCTGGTAGAGGGCCTGGGCCACGTAGTAAAGCGTATACGCGTCGTTGAACGGGATGCGGTGTTGGTTGCCTTGATCATTGGGATTGACGTTGTTGATGTCCTGCGTGACGCGTTCCATGCTCTTGAGGATCCGCCAATCGCCATACTGGCCAAACTCCTGCAGGCAGACCACGCCCGCTGCGGCCATCGCGCAGGTGCCGTTGCCTTGGCCAGGCGTGTACGTGAACTGGCCCGGGTGCTTCTGTTGCTCGTCTTCGGCGGCGTTACGGGCACCGCCCTGCGGTGTGTAGTGACGGCGGACGCTCTTGATCGCCAATTCGACGGCCTCCGGCGGGACTTCCAGGCCGCTGTCGACCGCACTGCGCAGGGCCAAGGCCTGCATCACGGCCAGGCTCAGGTCATGTCCTTGTCGCTGCCGCTGGGCGCGATAGTCCCAGCCCCCGTCGCCGCACTGCGTCTGCACGATCAGCTTCAGCGCGCGATCCAGCACCGGCCCGACGCGAGTGTCCCCCGTCATCCCATAGGCTTGCCCGAGGACGAACGTCGACAGGCCGTGGTTGTACATCTCGTGCTGCGGCTCGGCAATGTTGAGCAATCCGGACGGCTTGGCGTTGCGGATCACGTAGTTCAGCCCGCGTTGGACCGTTTCGCCATAGCGGCCGCGCCCGGGCACGTGGCCATCGGCCAGAAAGGCCAGTACGCCCGTGCTGACCAGGCCAAGATCCTTGGAGCCCCAGTTCCCCTCTGGGCCCTGGTTGCGGGCAAGCCACGCCAGCCCCTTGGCCAGCGCCTCGCGGCTTTGCGGGGTGATCTCCCCTTGCGCGCAAGCCACTCCCACCAGGCAAATCGCGAGCCCCAGGGAGGAAACGGCTCTCCTCAGACCGCGGAGGACGGCGTGCTGCATCCGTGTAATCCTCGAAAACCAATGCGGGGGCCGTCGCTTGGGCGACAGTCGATCCAGTATCCTCTAGCGATCACCGCGAGAGCAGCTCCCCAGCATCGTCCCCCACCCATCGCAGACTTGCCGTTTCCGGCCGCAGAGATGTCACCTCCAATTGTGGGCATCCGCCACGGTGCGTGTCAAGCTGCGGCCAGTCTTGGACGGAGAAATGGTCTGTGGCGTTGGATGGCATGCGTCACGCGGCGCAGCCGCGCACTCGGCATGTTCGTGAGAGAGTGCATGCCGACCCATCGCTGCGCTCCGTGACGGCATGCCACCCATTTTGCCAGGTTTCGCCACAGCCGATTACTCCTTGCCAGTCGTGGAGATCCTCCCGTCGCGTGCGCCACGCGAATCCGTTTCAAGGGGAATCAACTCCAGAATGACCCGCTTGGTGGTGAGCGGATCGCCGGACGCATAGAATCCCCACTGCCGCCCTCGGTCGCCGACGAGCGGCCACAGGAGGGGGGCGTTCTCCGCGGGCAACTCCAAGGCGGCCCCCCTTTCCCGCGGGCGGCCGGTCTCGATATCCAGCCAAACGGGCACGAGTTGCGGCTTTGGTCCCTGCGCAGCACTCGTCTTCTGAACGTAGAGGACCGTCTCGTCGGGAACGCACAGCCGAGCATGTTGGAGATCGTCGACCGTCTGGAACCAGAGCATCTTGCCCGAATCGGCCTCGATGCCGGCGACGCCATCGCTGGCCTCGGCCACCAAACGCCCCCTGGCCAGCCCAACGAGCCGGGTAAGCTCGGGCACCGCCCGGCGCCAGACGAGCCGTCCGCTCTTCAAGTCGATACACTCCACGCACCACGAGCCGGGCTGCGTGGCGTAGACGCGGCCGTCCTTGACCAGCGGCGGCTCCTGGAACTGCTGGAACCACGCCTTCGCACTCCCATAGTCGGGCCGCAGCGGCGGGGCCCAAATCTGCCGTCGGAGCCAACGGACCTCGCCGGCCGAGTCGCAGCACAGAACGCTTCCACCCCCGACCACCACCATCCGGTCGTCCACCGCCGTGACCTGGAGCGACAACCGGTGTTGCCACAGGTCATAGAACTCGGCCAGCGGCACACGGCTACGCACGCGTCCGGACTCGACGTCGACGCTGTTGAGCGCCAGGATCAACTTGTCGGCCACCTCTTCGCTGATGGTCAGGACCAGTAGGTCTTCGCCGACAAACACGGGATCGGAGGCCACATGGCTGTCGGGCTTGCAGCTCCAGAGCAGCCGGCCATCGGTCCGGCCAAAGCAGGCCAGTTCGGGATTGGCCTCCGTCAGACGCCGAACATACACGCGTCCCCCGACCACGACCGGACGCATGGGCAACAGGGGCCATTGCGATTTGAGCGACGGACCCCGCTGCACCCAATCCTGCCGGCCTGTCTCCAGGTCGAAAGCGAACAGGTCGACCTGGTTGTTGACGAACATCTGCCCATCGGCCACGGTGACGGCCATCTGACGCCCGACCCAATCCACCT
>JBDKTH010001203.1:0-1871 GCA_039680305.1 Thermoguttaceae bacterium
CCCAAACAGGGTCACGCCGAGCATCCCGCTGAAGACGGCCGTCCCCAGCGTTCGCCGCATCTCGGCCCCGGCCCCTTCGGCCAGGACCAGCGGCACCACGCCGAGGATGAACGCCAGCGAAGTCATCATGATCGGACGCAACCGCAGCCGGCAGGCCTCCAACGTCGCCTCGCGCCGGGCAATGCCCTGCTCCCGCTGCTGCTTGGCGAATTCCACGATCAGGATCGCGTTCTTGCTGGCCAGGCCTACCAGGACGATGAAGCCGATCTGGGTGAAGATGTTGATGTCCATCCGGGCGATCGCCACCCCGGCGATCGAGCACAACAGGCACATCGGCACCACGAGGATTACGGCCAACGGCAGCGACCAACTCTCGTACTGGAAGGCCAACACGAGGAACACCAGCACCACGGCCAGGGCGAAGACGTTCATCGCCGTGTTGCCGGCGCGAATCTGCATCAGCGTCAATTCGGTCCACTCCGCGAGCATCGTCTTCGGCAATTCTTCCTTGGCAAGCTGCTCCATCAGGGCAATGCCTTGACCGGAACTGGTGCCTGGGGCCAGGTTGCCGTTGATGGCCGCGGCCGGAAACATGTTGTAGCGGGTCACCATCACCGGACCGTTGATGTCGCGGATGTTGGCCACCGTGTTCAGGGGCACCATCTGGTCGTAACGATTGCGAACCTTCAAACGCCCGGCCGCCTCAGCCTCGGTCCGGAATTGGCCGTCGGCCTGGAGTTTCACCTGCCACGAGCGGCCGAACTCGTTGAAGTTGTTCACGTAGAGCGAGCCCATGTAGACTTGCAGGGCATTGAACACATCGGTGTCCGACACGCCGAGCGACTTGACCTTGGTCCGATCGATATCGACGTACAGTTGGGGCGTGTTGGAGCGGAACAAGGTGAACAGGCCGACCAGCCCCGGCTGCTGATTGCCGTGTTCGACCAACGGCTCGGTCAGACGCTGGAGCGATTCGAGGCCATGGTCGCCCCGATCTTCGACCATCAGCTTGAATCCCGCGGCCGTGCCCAGGCCGTCGACCGGCGGGGCCCCAAAGACGCCCACGGTCGCCTCGGGGATCTTCAGGTAACAGGCCCGCCGCAATTGCATGGCGATCGCCTTGTCGCAAAGCTGCCGGCTCGTGCGTTCGTCGAACGGCTTGAGGATCACGAACATCGAGCCGAAGTTGGGCGCATTGGCCTGCAAGAGGATCGATTGGCCGGCCACGCCGAGCGTGTGGGCCACGCCCGGCATCGAGCGGGCGATCTTGTCGAGCCGTGCGATCACCTCGCGAGTACGCTGGACCGAGGCTGCCTCGGGCAGTTGCACGTTGACCAGCAGGTAGCCCTTGTCCTGTTCGGGAATAAACCCAGTCGGCATCCGGCTGAAGCCCCACCAGGTGAGGACCAGCAGACCGCCGTAGACCGCCAGCGCCACGGCACTTCCCCGCAACACCAGCCCCACGGTCCGCGTGTAAACGCCGGTGGACCAATCGAACGTCGCATTGAACGCTCGCAGCGGCCACCCAAAGAGCTTCCGGATGCGGCCCGTCGCATGCTCCGCTCCGTGATGCGGTCTCAGTAGCAGCGCCGCCAGGGCCGGACTCAACGTGAGCGAGTTGAACGCCGACAGGACCGTCGAGACGGCGATCGTCAGGGCAAACTGGCGGAAGAACTGCCCGGTGATCCCGCTAATGAACGCACAGGGGACGAACACCGCGCAGAGGACCAGCGCCACGGCGATTACCGGGCCGGTCACCTCGCCCATCGCCTTGACCGCCGCCTCACGCGACGAGAGCCCCTGGGCCAACCACCGCTCCACGTTCTCGACGACCACGATCGCGTCGTCGACCACGATCCCGATCGCCAGCA
>JBDKTH010001240.1:0-2911 GCA_039680305.1 Thermoguttaceae bacterium
GGTTCGGGCGGGGCCGAAAGGCTTCGCTCCTCGGCTGCCGGTTGCTGGGGACTCACCAAAGGCGCCCCGCCGCCCGTCTCGCCCGAAACGGCGGCCGCTTGCAGGGGCGGATAGAGCCAGGTTGGCAGCGATACGCCGGGCACAAGATTCACAAGCGCCGGGAGCAGCAGCATGCCGCCAAGAACGAAAAGCCAGACGCGGTGTTTGACGTCGCTACTGTGCACGCGGCACGCAGCCATTCCCGCCCACGCGGCCAAGGCCAACAATGTGGCCTTGAGCGAGACGTCGAGGACCCAGGATGTCACCCACAGTTCGATGCTTGACATGGCAGAGCCCCTTGCGATTGTCGGTCTTGTCCCTAGGACCGCCCCTTGTTGGCTGCGATGCGCTTGGCCAGCTCTTGGAGTTTGTCGGCGGAAACGACTTCGCGGTCGACCAGGCCGACGAGCAGGTTTTCCACACTTCCCTTGCAGAATCGTTCGATAATCCCTCGCACGGCATCCGCGGCAACGCTCTGCGAGGCCACCGTGGGCGAGTAGAGGTACGTTCGCCCCTCGGTCGTGTGGCGAACGTAGCCCTTCTCTTCCAGACGACGCAAGATCGTCCGCACGGTCGAATCCTTCATCGACTGGTTCTCCTCCAGCTCCGTGCGGACCCGATCGGCGGTGACCCGACCGTGTTCCCAGACGATGTCCATGACCTTGTTTTCCAGGTCGCTCAGGGCGGGTTTCTGCTTGCGAGGCATGGCGACAGTCCTAGTGTGACACGATGTAACGTTACAAATTGTAGCCGTTCCTGTTCCGAGGTCAAGTCCCAAATCCAAGATCGGAGGGCGGCCCCCTGCCCTGCCCTCCTCCTGGCAAGGGGCGGCAAGAGTTGCTAGAGTGTCGCTTGCGTGGTAGTGTCGAAAGGGACGCTTGGGGAATGTCGCTTACGCTTGCTCGGTTGTTTGCCATACGGAAAGGATGGGTGTTATGAGAGCGTTGGTCCGAAAGCCGGTGGGGATCGCGGTTGTCGCACTTCTCGTCGCCTGCGGGATGTGCGGCGGTTGGGTGCAAGGGGGAGATATTCCGCTTCCCGAGCATCCCCGACCCGATTTTCAGCGTGCCGACTGGATCAACCTGAACGGAAGCTGGGGTTTTCGGTTCGACAAGGAAAACGTCGGGCTGGCCAGCAACTGGGCACAGGGGAAGGCCGGCTTTCCCTTGACGATCGCGGTGCCGTTCCCGTGGGGTTCGGAGCTTTCCGGCGTGCAGAATGAGGCGGACCTCGGCTGGTACCGGCGCGCGATCAAGGTGCCTGCGCAGTGGAAAGGCCAACGCGTGTTTCTCGTCGTCGGCGCCAGCGACTGGCAGACGACCGGCTGGATCGACGGCCACGAGGTCGGCCACTACCAGGGCGGGTATACGCCGTTCGCCTTTGACCTGACGCCTCACGTGCAATGGGGACAGGAACAGCAGCTTGTCTTGCGCGTGGATGATTCGCCGCACTCCTTCAAGTTGGAAGGCAAGCAGGGCTACGGGCAGGCCAAGGGGATCTGGCAGACGGTTTACTTGGAGGCACGGCCGGAGGTGGCGTTGGACTACGTCCACTTCTTGCCTGATATCGACAAGGGTCAGGTCACCGTCAAGGCGGCGTTGAACGTGCCCGCCAAGAAAGCGATGCGGTTCACGGTGACGTTCAAGCCGGCCGACCGGGCGGAGCCGGCCGTGGCCGAGATCGCCGCAGGCCAGCAGCAGATCGAGCTGCCGGTACGGCTGGACACGCCGCGACTCTGGTCGCTGGACGACCCGTATCTCTATGAGGTTCAGACGGCCCTTTCCGGAGACGGCTCGGCCGATGCGGTGTCGACGTACTTCGGGATGCGCAAGATCAGCGTCGTGGATTTGCCGGGGACCGGCTATCCGTATATCGCGCTGAACAACAAGCCGGTCTATCTGAAGCTCGCGCTCGATCAGAGTTATCACCCCGAGGGTTTTTATACGTTCCCGAGCGACGCCTTCATGCGGGAAGAGATCCTGCGCACTCGCTCGATCGGGCTCAACGGGCAGCGGCTCCATGTGAAGGTCGACGTCCCGCGAAAACTCTACTGGGCCGACAAGCTCGGCGTGCTGATCATGGCCGACGTGCCCAACAGTTGGGGCCAGCCGGACAAGGCCATGCAGAGCGAGACCGAAGTCGCGCTTCGCGGTATGATTCAGCGCGATCTGAACCATCCCAGCATTTTCAGTTGGGTGGTCTTCAACGAGACCTGGGGCCTGGCAACCAAGGGCAACGGCAAAGACAAACGTTACCTTCCGGAAACGCAGGAGTGGGTCGCTTCCATGGTGCGGTTGGCCAAGAAGCTTGATCCCACCCGGCTGGTCGAGGACAACTCGCCCTGCCACAACGACCATGTGCTGACCGACATCAACAGTTGGCACACCTATCTCCCCGGGGACAAGTGGACCGAGCATCTGGAGATGGTCTCGAACTCCACGCAGCCCGGCTCCAAGTGGAACTACATCGGCGGCCGCGTGCAGGGGAGAGAACCGCTGCTGAACAGCGAGTGCGGCAATGTCTGGGGGTACAAGAACAGCACGGGCGACGTTGATTGGAGCTGGGATTATCATCGCATGATGGACGCCTTTCGCCGGCACCCCAAGGTCTGCGGCTGGCTCTATACCGAGCATCACGATGTGATCAACGAATGGAACGGCTACTGGCGGTTTGACCGTTCGGACAAGTTTACGGGGATCGAAGAACTGGTCCCCGGCATGAGCCTGCGCGACCTGCATGGCGATATCTACGTGGCCGTTGGCAACGAGCTGAGCCAGGAAGGGAAGCCGGGCCAAAAGGCTGCGGTCCCGTTGTACCTGTCCGTCATGACCGGCCGCCAGACGGAACAGGAACTCGTGCTGCGAGGCTCGCT
>JBDKTH010001016.1:0-4570 GCA_039680305.1 Thermoguttaceae bacterium
TGGAGATGCAGGAGACGAAGATCGGCCGGCTTCAGCACAAGATCGAAAAGATCAAGACGCTCGGCCAACGGGCCCCCGGCGTGGAATTCCTCCGCAGCGAGGTGTTCAGCGGCGACCACGGGCTGGCCGTGATCGAACATGCCCCATTCGGCGTGATCTGCGCGATCACCCCCGTGACCCACTCCCTGCCGACGATCACCGGCAACGCGATCAACATGATCGCCGCCGGCAACACGCTGGTCATCAACCCGCATCCGGGCGGAAAGCGGGTCGCTGCCGAGGGCGTTCGCCGCTACAACGAGGCGATCTACCGGGACCTGGGGGTCGACAACCTGATCTCCCTGATCACCGAGCCGACAATGGAAAGCGCCGCCGCGCTCTTCAAGCACCGCGACGTGCGTCTGATCCTCGTCACCGGCGGCGCGGCCGTCGGACGCGTGGCCTTGCAGCAGGGCAAGCGGGCGATCGTCGCCGGCCCCGGCAATCCGCCGGTCGTCGTCGATGAGACGGCCGACCTGGATCGGGCCGCCCGCGGGATCATCCTTGGTTGCGGCTACGACAACAACCTCCTCTGCATCGGCGAAAAGGAAGTCTTCGTCGTCGACAAGGTTTTCGACGCGATGATGGCCGCCATGGAGCGGGCCGGCGCCGTACGGCTCAACGCCACCGAGATCGCCGCGCTGACCAAGGCCGCGATTTCCACCGTCGGCGAAGGCGAGCACCGGCACGACGTCCCCACCAAGGAATTCATCGGTCAGGACGCCGTCGTATTGGCTAAGGCCGCCGGACGGACGATTTCGCCCGACGTGGAAGTCGTCTTCGGCGAGACCGACGAATCGAACCCGTTCGTCCCGGTCGAACAGATGATGCCCTTCCTCCCGTTCGTCCGCTGCCGCGACGTCGACGAAGCGATCGAACTGGCCCGGAAGCACGAGCACGGATTCCGACACACGGCGATCATCCACTCCAACAACGTCAGCAACATGACGAAGATGGGCAAGATCCTCGACACGACGATCTTTGTCAAGAACGGCGCGAGCGTGGCCGGGCTGGGCGTCGGCGGCGAGGGTTACTGCTCCTACTCGATCGCCGGGCCGACGGGCGAGGGGATTACCACGCCGCTGACGTTCACGCGTGAACGTCGCTGCACGATGGTCGAGAACCTGCGAATCCTGGGAAAGCCGACATGCTAACCGGACGCGTGGTCGGAAACGCCGTGGCCACCGTCAAGCATCCTTCGATGCGAGGGTGGAAACTCCTGGTGGTGCAGCCACTGTTGGCCGACGACCGCACCCCGGATGGCGATCCGGTCCTCGCCGTGGATTCGCTCGGGGCGGGAACAGGTGAGAAGGTGATGATTTCCAGCGACGGACGTTCGACCCAGGAGCTCGTCCAGAGCAACACGACGCCCGTGCGCTGGTCGGTCATCGGAATTGTGGACTGACGGTGGAAATGGCGCAAACGACGATCAACATCGATGACGTGGTCCGCGAGGTGCTCGCCCAACTCGGGCTGACCGCCACCGGAGCGCCGTCGGCCAACGGCAAGACGGCCGCCAACGGCTCGCCCGCCGCGCTGCCCAAGGCGCCGAGCCCCGCGCCGGCCCCGCCGCCGCAACCGCCTCACGCGGCGGTCGGCAATGGCGAACTGGTCGTCAGTTCGCGCGTGGTCGCGCTGGCCGAGCTGAAGGACCGCCTGGCGGGCGTGCGAAAGCTCGTCGTGCCCCCGCATGCGATCGTCACCCCGGCGGTGCGCGACGAACTCCGGCGGCGAAATATCGCCCTGACGTTCGGTGAGAAGAACCCGGTTGCCAAGACCACCGGCGTGCGGCTCGTCCTGCTGGTCGCCCGAGGGGCCATGGAGCCGGCCGGGCTGATCGCTTCGCTTGAGAACGAGGGAATCGCCGTCGAGCTCGAGACGTCCGACTGCCTGATCAAGTCGACCGATCAGCTGGCCGCGGAACTGCGACAAGGCAGCACGCTCGCCGTTCTGGCGACGACCTACGTGCCGGCGGCGCTGTGCCTGGCCAATCGCCTGGCCGGTGTCCGGGCCGTCTGGGGCGTTGATGCACGCACGGTCGCCAGTGACACGGCCGCGGTGGGCGCCAACCTGCTGGTGGTCAATCCGGCCGGGGCGGGGCTCTTCCAGCTCCGGCAGTTGGTCACTCGGTTCTATCGCGAACCGAGGCACGAGTCCCCCAAGGTTTTCCAAGAACGTCTGGGGTAACCTGATGCGTATTGGTGAAGTTATCGGCACGGTCACGCTCAACCGCTGGCATCCTTGCCTGGCCGGGGGGCGGTACAAACTGATCGTGCCGTTGTCGCTGGCCGACCTGGCCAGCCAAGGCGGCGAGCCGGCCGAAGCGCTGACCGCCTACGACGAACTGGGGGCCGATGTCGGCTGCCGCGTCGCCTTTAGTGAAGGACGGGAAGCGGCCCAGCCGTTCCATCCGGAAGTCAAGCCCATTGACACCTATATTGCGGCCATCCTGGATTCCGTCCAGGTCCGGCCCGAGGTAATCGAGTAAGCCATGATCAACCTGCACAAAGTCAAACAAGAGATTTGCGAGATCGGCGACCGCATCTACAAGAAGGGCTTCGCCGCCGCCAACGACGGGAACATCAGTTACCGCGTCAGCGAACGAGAAGTCGTCTGCTCGCCGACCCAGATTTGCAAAGGCTTCATGAAGCCCGACGACCTGTGCGTCGTCGACATGGACGGCAAGCAGATCGCCGGGACCCGCAAGCGGACCAGCGAGATCATGCTCCACCTGGCCATCATGAAGGCCCGGCCGGAGGTGAAATCGGTCGTCCACTGCCATCCGCCGCACGCCACGGCCTTCGGCATCGCCCGGGAACCGATCCCGCAGTGCGTGCTCCCCGAGGTGGAGATTTTCCTGGGCGACGTGCCGATCACGAAATACGCGATCCCCGGCAGCCAGGAATTCGCCGACACGATCCTCCCGTTCGTCCACAAGACGAACGTGATCGTCCTGGCCAACCACGGCACGGTCAGCTTTGGCGAGACCGTGGAAAAGCCCTATTGGTGGACGGAAATCCTCGACGCCTACTGCCGGATGCTGATGCTTGCCCGCGGCCTCGGCTCGGTGAACTACTTCAGCGAACCGGAAGCCCAAGACCTGCTGAACCTCAAGGGGAAGTGGGGCTTCAAGGATCCGCGCAGCGAGATGAAGAACAGCGACATCTGCGCCAACGACGTCTTCCGCGACAGCTGGAAGGACACCGGCGTGGCGCCGAGAGCCTTCAACCCGCCGAGCTTCCAAGGTGCCCAGTGTGCCGCCAACCCGGGCGCTGCCCCGAGCCCGGCCCCCCCGGCCAACGGCTCGGCCGCTGGCGGCACGGCGGTGCCTCCCGAGATGGAAGCCTTGGTGAAGGCGATTACCGATCGGGTCATGGCCGCCCTGAACGGCCGCAAGTAACCCCCACGCGAGCCATCGGCGAAAGAACCAGGAACGCCCTTCGGGGCGTTCCTTTTTTTGCGTGCCACTGGCATCCTGCCAGTGCTATTGTTTGCCAGGCGCGATGCTCAGACGCCGGCCGCAGTTGATACCACCAACCGCAACGAGCTTGCAGCCGGCATCTTCTTGTGGAGTTTGACGAACAAAGCCGGTAAGGTAGGGTGGTGCCTCGCAAGCTCGGCGCCGCCCTACTTGATTACCAATCTTGTGCGTCAAAACCCAATAGACGCTGTTTCAAAACTCCCTCTCCCGATCCGGGAGAGGGGAAGGGGCAACGTGCAAGCCCGTTTCAAAAAAGCACTGGCAAGATGCCAGTGGCACCAGGCGTCAGGACGATTCATGCTGATGCCAGGCGTTGCCCCAGCTTCCGTGCCCTGGCTTTGACGCTTTCGCGGAGATTCGCCTTCGGTTGATCGGCCACTAGACCGATGAACAGCGTTTCAACGTTTCGGGCGCCAAGCAGGCGTGCAGCACTCTTCAACAGCTTGACGATGCCGGTCAGCCAACGCCCCATCACCGCGGGAGCGGCGCTGGAGGCGACAACGACCGCCCGTTTGGTCTTGCGGCGAATCCGCTCTTTGGGAATGCCCCTTCCCCAGGGCCAATAGCCGTAGCAGACGAGGCGTTCGATGAACCGTTTCATCAGCGCGGTGACGGTTCCAAAGTTCATCGGCGAGGCCAGGATCAGGCCGTCGCTGGCGTCGATCCGATCGAGGATTGCCGCCATGTCGTCGGCAAGGCAACAGGTTCCGCGGGCGGTGCCTTCCTGCTGGGTGCAGCTACGGCAATTGGTGCAGAACTCCACCCGCTGGTCGAGGAGGAAGACTTTCTCGACCTCCGCGCCGTGCTCCTTGGCCGCGGTCAGGATTTCGTCCACGACCGAGTCAATGACGCCCCCCTTCCGATAGGTCCCGACGATCGCCGTAATCTTCACACGAATCCTCCTTGAAGCTCCGTTGGGCCTGCCCGGTCATCGCCATCAGAATAGACCACGTTGGCAATCGACACAAGGTTGGTCGCTTCTTCGCGGAGATCGGCGAGGCGGTCCGGATGGGGTTTAACAAGCAAGCCCGGTAATCAAGTAGGGCGGTG